>DAORUA010000349.1:0-4337 GCA_035432945.1 Vicinamibacteria bacterium
CGGCTGGTCAATCGAGGAATCGGATCGTCCCGATTCTGCCAGAACCACCAGTGTTGACCGGCTCCGTTACGATTGGGCGTGCACCTCAAAACGCCCCCGGGCGCGCGCGCCGCCTTCCTTCTGATCGCCGCCCTCTCCCTGGCTCAGCCGGCTTCCGCCCATCCCGTGCCCTTCAGCTATCTCGACCTGCGCCTGCGGGGGAGCGCGATCGAAGGCACCCTGGTCGCCCACATCGCCGACCTCGCGCACGACCTGAAGATCGAACCGGCGGAGCGCCTGCTCGACCCCGCCGTCGCGTCGACGCACTCCCGCACCATGGGGGAGACGCTCTCTCGGCGCCTCGTGATCAGCGGCGACGATCACGCGTTGGCGCTCGAGTTCGCGGAGGCCGAAGTGGCCGCGGACCGCCAGTCGCTGCGCTTCCTCTTCCGGGCCCGGGCCGCCTCGGCGCCGGGCAGGATCTCGGTGGAGGGAGAGCTCTTTCCCTACGATCCCGGGCATCGGACGTTCGTAAACGTGTATGAGGGCGACGCACTCACCCAGGCCATTCTCGACTGGGAGCACCAGCGGTTCGACTATTTCGTGGGCACCGCGCAAGGCCGTCTCGCGGTTGTGAAGCGCTTCATTCCGGCCGGCGTCGAGCACATTCTCATCGGCCCGGACCACATTTTGTTCCTCATCGGACTGCTCCTGCCCGGCGGTTCTCTGCGGCGGCTCGCCCTCATCGTCACCGCCTTCACGGTGGCGCACACCATCACGCTGTCTCTGGCCGCGCTCAGCCTCCTGAATCCTCCCGCGAGTTTCATCGAGCCCGCGATCGCCCTGAGCATCGTGTACGTGGGCGCCGACAATCTCCTGCGGCGCGGCGGGCGGGATGCGCGCGCCTGGATCGCCTTCGCCTTCGGCTTCATCCACGGTTTCGGCTTCGCGTACGTGCTGCGGGAGATGGACCTGCCCGCGCGCGCCCTCGGCTGGTCCCTGTTCGCGTTCAACGCCGGGGTGGAGATCGGCCAATTGCTCATCGTGGCCGCGGTCGCCTCCGCCCTCGCCGGCTTGCGCTCCCGCAGCGAGGTCCTGACCCGGCGGCTGGCCGTGGCCGGATCGTGGGCGATCGTGGGCGCGGGCGCCTTCTGGTACATTCAGCGGGTGTTTTTCCCCGGAGGGATTTGATGAGACGAGCGACATTGTTGGGCCTGCTGGTTCTGGCCGGCGCCTTGCCGGCGGTGAAGGCGCAGCCGCCCGCGGCGAACGCGCCGAAGGTCATTGAGGCCGAGAAGGTGAAAGACAACCTCTGGGTCCTGCGCGGCGGAGGCGGCAACAGCGCGGTGTTCGTCACCGCGGACGGGGTCACCGTGGTGGACGCGAAGAACCCGGGCTGGGGCAAGCCGATCCTGGACAAGATCAAGGAGTTGACGCCCAAGCCGGTCACCACCCTCATCAATACTCACACTCACGGAGACCACGTGAGCGGCAACGTGGAGTTCCCGGCCACCGTGGAAGTGATCGCCCAGGAAAACACCAAGGCCAACATGGAGAAGATGAAGATCTTCGCGGACAACAACGGCGCGGGCATGGCCAAGCGCACCTTCAAGGACACATTGACCCTGGGCAAGGGAGCCGACCAGATCGACCTCCACTACTTCGGGCGCGGCCACACGAACGGCGACGCGTGGGTGGTGTTCAAGGCTCACCGCATCGCGCACGCCGGCGACATCTTCGCGGGGAAGCGCGTGCCCCTCGTGGACGAGGCCAACGGGGGAAGCATGCTGCAAATCCCGGTGACCCTCATGAAGGCGCACGACAGCCTCAAGGACGTGGACGCGTTCATCAACGGACACATGCCGACCCAGACCACCCTCGCGGACCTCAAGGAATACGCGGAGTTCAACAAGGACCTGGTGGCGTGGATGCAGGAGCAGCTCAAGGCCGGAAAGACCCCGGAACAGGCGGCCGCGGAATGGAAGCTGCCCGAGAAATACAAGGGCTACGACCCGGCGGTGGGAGCGCTCTTCGGCGGCCTGGCCGGGCGGATCCAGACTCTCGCCAACGAGATGAAAAAGTAGACCCTCGGCTGGACCCGGCCAGACGTCCTGGCTAGTGGGTCAGGCCGTAGATCATGTAGTTGACGCCCACCTTGTAGGCCTCGTTGGACAGGTCGATCGGCGCGTAGCCCTCGTCCGACCACTCCCAGAACTCGCCGATGTCTCCGTTGTAGTTGGCGATCACCATGAGCCGCTTCGTCGGATCGTTGTCTTCGAAGATCCCCTGATACGTGGTCGGAGCGCCGCGGCCGCCAAACCCGCCGAAGCCCCCGAACCCACGGCCCAAGGACCCGCGCCCCCCGGCCCCTCCGCGTCCGCGCGGAGGTTCCGCGATCTTGAAGAATGTGTCCCACACCACGTGGTCCATGGGGATCTCGATGAAGCGCGCCTCGGGCAGGACCTCGCGCATCCGCTCCTCCAGGCTCAGGGTCGCGCGTCCGAAGAAGTCGTCGAAGATCATGAAGCCCCCCTTCTGAAGGTAGGCGCGCAGGTTGGCGGTCTCCTTCTCGTTCAGGGTCCAGTAGCCCGGCTCCGAGACATACACGATGGGGTAGTCGAAGAGCGCGGGTTCGTCGAAGCCGACGATGGCGGAATCGGGATTCGGATCGATGCTGGTGGTCTCCTGGAGGATCTTCAACAGATGCTGGTCGGCACGGGGGTAGTCGTGATTCCATTTGAGGTCGAGGCCCCACTCGTAGCGCCCAGGGCCCCATTCGGAAGGCCGGAACTTCACCCGCGCGAACGTGAATTTTCCGTTGTACGCCGGGTTCTCGTAGGGGACATCGGGCGGGGCGGGGATATCCGCGGCGTGCGCGAGCACACCGGCCACTCCGAGGACTAGAACCAGGAGCCGCGATCGCCGCATCACGGGATCTTCTCCTCCCGGTGGATCTTCAGCAAGAGCTCCTGCGCGCGTTCGAAGCGCGGCGCGATCTCGAGCGAGCGCAGAACGCTGCGGCGGGCGGCGAGGCGGTCGCCCGCCTCCAGGTCGGCGAGGGCCAGTTGAAAGTACGCCTCGGCCTTGTCCACCGGATCGAGGGCCACGATGGCGCGACGGGCGTCTCTCGTCACCGCCGGCTTCCGGAGCCGCGAGGCCAGGACCGCCCGGCGTTCGTGGAGGGCGGGATCGAAGGGGTAGATGAACACCGAGGAATCGAGCAGCGACAGGGCCTGATCGGTCTGGCCCTTTGCTTCGAGGAGAGAGGCGAGCTGCAGTCGGGCCGCGTCATGGTTCTCATCGAGGGCCACCAGCGCGGTGAGAGCGGCGATCGCGCCCTCCCGGTCTCCCCGCGCCCGCTTGATCTCGGCCATGGGGAAGTACGGGCTCTCGTCTCCCGCGGAGCCGGGCCAGATCTGCGCGGCGCGTTCGAGATGACGGAGCGCCTCGTCCTCGCGCTTTTCGCGATGGTTGAGGCGGCCCAGCATCGCGTGGGCCAGGAAATCGCCATCGTCCTTCGCGATCCGCGCCTCGAGAGCGGCGCGGGTGTCCCGTCTCGCCGCGGGACCTTCCGGCGCGGTGACGGTCCGCATGCCCTGGAGCGCCTTCGCTAGGGTCGCTTTGAGCGCCGCCTGAAAATCGCCGTCCACCTGATCGGGAGTCCGGCCGAACGCCTTCTCAAAGGCCTTCTCAGTGGAGGCTCCGGTGCCGTAAGCGCCCAGGAGCGACCGGAGGGCGGCCAGGCCGTAGCGACTCTCCAGGTGCTCCACGACCAGCGATGCCTGGTAGTAGGAGAGGCTCACCTGGTCCGGGGTCGTCGGCCGCACGAAGCCGTTGTTCAGATCGCGCAAGGGCAGAAGCTTCCCCGCCTGGTAAGCGAGCAGGAACTCGAGCGAGAGATCGTCGCCCCAGCCGGGCCGGGCGCGCCGTTCCTCATAGACCGAGATACCTTCGGTCAGCCAGCGCGGCACGCGGTTCTCCGACGCGCCCAGGGTCACGACGTGGGCGAGTTCGTGCCACAGCGTGGACCCCCAGTTGAAGGCGCCGCGCTCGCGGGCCTGGGGCGAGTCGATGGCCACGACCGGGCCGAAGCACACGCCCAGGGCGCCGAGGCCGGCGAGGCCCACCGTCCTCACCGAGAAGTCCGCGTGCGATGGATACGCTTCCACCCGGAGCGGACCCGGCGGGGAGAAGCCGTACCGCGCCGAGAGCTTCTCCAGGGCCTCGGAGGCGAGTGCCGCCATCGGCGGCCCCAGAACGCCCGCCTCCTTCTTGTCCAGGAAGAGACGGAAGGCTCCGGCCGCGATGAGGGTGTAGTTCTTGAAGGTATCCATCAGGTCGAGCGTGTTCTTCACCCA
>DAORUA010000350.1:0-1866 GCA_035432945.1 Vicinamibacteria bacterium
TGAACGCGGCCGAGTACATCCTCGCCCACGGCAACCAGATGGTCCTGCTCTGCGAGCGCGGCATCCGCACCTTCGAGACCGCGACCCGAAACACCCTCGATCTCTCCGCGGTGCCGGTGGTCCGCGAGAGATCGCATCTGCCCGTGATCGTCGATCCTTCTCACGCGGTCGGAGTCCGGCGCTTCATCCCGCCCATGGCCCGGGCCGCGCTCGCAAGCGGGGCCCATGGCCTGATGGTCGAAATCCATCCCGATCCGAAGCAGGCGCTCTCGGACGGGCCGCAGGCCCTGACCTTCGACATGTTCGAGGCGCTGATGCACAGCCTGGACGGAGCCTCGAACCGGGAGGCGGGAAAGGGCTAGACTCCTCGGCGACGAGGACCAGTTGACCGAGGAAGACCTTTTCCAGACGAACGAGCTGTCGCGACCGGCGTCGTCGCGTCTCGTCCACAAGGCGCAGCAGCAGGCGGACAAGGGCGAGCTCGCCGCCGCGGTGAAGACCTTGCAGCGGGCGGTCGACCTCGATCCGCATCCGATCGCCCTCGAGATGCTGGGCGGCCTGTGGATGAAACTCAATCAGCCCGAGCGCGCCATCATCCCGCTCGCGGCCGCGGTCACCCTCGACGCCAAAGGCGGAGCGGCCGCGGCCCTCGCTCACGTGTTCATGCGCCTGCGCCGCGAGCCCGAGGCCCACGCCATGGCGACCCTCGCCCTGGAACGCCGGCCGGGGGATCGTCAGGCCCTCGAGGTTCTCGAAGCGACCCGCGAAGGCGAGTGATCGGGGACCCGCCCCTTGTGGCGGAGGGATGTCTCTGAGACACTTGCGGGGATGTCGCCCGATAACGAGACGGTCCTCCTGGATGTTCCCTTCTTCGAGAAGCTCGATCTCGAAGAGCGGAGAACCCTGGCGGGTCAGATCGAAACCGTCCAGTACCCCGCGGGCCACGAACTCTTCGCGGTCGGCGACCCGGGAGACTCGCTCTACGTCCTGACCAGGGGGCAGGTCGAGATCTACTTCAAGGACACCACCGGGCATCGCATCGTTCTCGAGACCCTCGGCGCGGGCGAGTTCCTCGGAGAGATTTCCCTTCTGGACGCGGGGCCGCGAACCGCGTCGGTGGTGGTCACGGAGGACATGGAGGCGATCCGGGTCGACCGGCAGGATCTCGACGCCCTGATCCGGCGCCATCCTCACGCCGCCCTGGACCTCCTCGCCGCCACCGGCCGCAGGCTTCGCCAGACCGTCGGGCTCCTGCGCCAGACCGCGTCGCGCAACGTGAACCAGGAAGTGGAGGACACCCGCACCGCGGTGCAACGCGTGGCCGACTGGATCGCCGAGTTCTCGGGAAGCCTCACCTTCCTTTTCCTGCACATCCTCTGGTTCTTCTCCTGGATCATGCTCAACACCAGCTGGGCGTCGAGCATCGAGGTTCCCTGGATCCAGGCCATGACCGGGTTCGATCCCTTCCCCTACGGCCTCCTCACCATGACCGTGTCGCTCGAGGCCATCGTCCTGTCCGTCTTCGTCCTGCTCTCTCAGAGCCGCCAGGTGGCGAAGGACAAGATCCGCTCCGACATCGAATACGACGTCAACCTCAAGGCCGAACTCGAGGTCGCCCAGCTCCACGAGAAGGTGGACCGCTTCCACTCCGAGGCCCTGGCCCGGATGGAACGCATCGAGAAGCTGCTTTCGTCGAAGTAGCGGCTACTTCGCCGGCGGCAGCAACCGCTTCCGGTACTCGCTCACCGGCACCGGGCCCATCTCCATCATGCCGTTCATGAACCGGCGAAGCACGAAGGTCGAGCCCCGCGCGCGGCGCACGTCCTCGTAGAGGGTCTTCACCTGGTCGTAGCCGAGGAAGTAGCT
>DAORUA010000350.1:1966-4325 GCA_035432945.1 Vicinamibacteria bacterium
TCGTGGGCGACGATCATCCGGTTGAAGCCCCGGTTGAAATCGCGGTAGAAGACCGCCGCTTCATCCGCGGACGCGCCGGTGCGAGGCACGGGCAGGAAGAGGATGGTGCTCGCCCCGGGGGACCAGGGCCCGGCCGCGTAAACCCCGCCCACGCTCTGGCCCGTGAAATACGCGGGCGAGATGTCGATCTTGAGGGTCAGCGGGTCCTTGAGCGTCATCACTCTCCGGCCGCGGACGAACCGCTCCACGTCCACGGTGTTCCGCTTCCAGCCCGCGATGTAGGTGTCGAGGTCGGGGTCCTTGTCCTCGCCGATCGCCGCGAACACCCGGCGGATCACCTCGGCGTCACGGGCGGGAGGGGCGCCGGTTTCACCCGTCACCTCGGCGAACACCAGGCGCGCGTACCGGGCCGCTTCCCTGCGCTTCGCCACGAGCGCCCGCTCGGCGCGGGCCAGCACCGATGCCGGCGGCTCGGTAAGCCCCGTCCCCACGCGAAAGACCTCCGCGTACCGCAAACCGAGCTGAGCGCGGCCGGTGGCCGTCTTCGCCACCGTCTCCAGGGTCGCGGCGAGATCCTCGAGGGCGAGCGATGCGAACTGGGCCTCGCGCTGAACGCCCTCGCGTTCCGCCGGGGCGAAGGCCTGCGCGAATCCCTCCGCGTAGAAGCGGGCGAGCGACGAGACCTGGCTCGCGGCCAGGCGCGCGTGCTCGGGGGCCACGGCGGAAGGATCCGCGACTTCGAAGGCCTCGCGGGCCGCCCGGGCCAGGGGAGGAATGAGGCTCACCCGCTGGCGCGCGGCGGCCAGGGCGTCCCCCCGCGCGAGGTCGTCGCGCACGAGGAGGAAGACCGTGGCGTTCGAAAGGGGCGCGGTCCACAAGAGCGGGTCGCGGTCGCGTCGCCGCAGCACATCGAGGTCCAGCAGTTCCCGCTCGGTCTGGGCCTTCACCATGGACAGATCCAGGCGATCCTCGATCGAGGCGCCTTTCGCGGCCGCGGCAAGGGCAGCCTGGGTGGCGCGATTGAACTCGATCCAGGCCGCGATCTTCGTTGCGGAGAAATCCTCGATGACGGAGTCGAGGTCGTGCCGTCCGGCCTCGGTCGCCCGGGTGGGGTACATGTCGAAGTAGCGCTCGACGTAGCCGGCGACGATCGCCGCGGCGGGCGAGGCCGCCCGGCCTGAAGGCTGCGAGCGCGCCGGCGCCGATCCGAGGAGGATCAGGAGGGCCGCGCCCAGGACACGGCGAGGCGGGAGGCTCATCAGGACTGGGTGGTGGGAAGGCCCCGGGCCTTCCATTCGGCCATGCCCCCCTTCACGTCGACGACGTCCTTGACCCCGACTTCTCGAAGGAGTTCCGCGGCCATGGGTGAACGATACCCGCCGCCGCAGACCACATAGGTCCGGAGCGCGGGATCCAGGTACGCGGCGTGATCCTCGAGCACATGGAGGGGCGCGTGGATGGCGCCTTCGATGTGGCCCGTGCTCCATTCTCCGGCGCGGCGCACATCGACCACCTGGAAGCTGCGAGCCGCCTTCGGGTCGCTCCGGGCCAGGACGTCGCTCAACTCGCCCACCGTCGCCTGCGCCGTGGTCTCGACCGGAAACCCGGCTCGCTTCCATTCATCGAGGCCTCCGGAGAGCCAGCCCACCACCCGCTCGAGGCCAACCCGGGCAAGCCGGGTTCGCGCCTCCGTGGCGCCCGCCTCGTCCCGGGCCACGATCACGAGGTCGCGGTTCGCATCCACGAGCGTTCCCGCCCACGAAGCGAACTGCCCGTCGAGGCCGATGTTCAGCGACTGGGGTACCGACCCGGCCGAATAGTCGTCGGACGAGCGCACGTCGACGACCACCGCGCCCGCGGATTGATGATGCTTGACCTCGGCGGCGGTGAGCGGCTTCGGACGCATACCGGGCTCGAGGGCGGGAGCCCCCCGGCGATTGATCTCGACGTCCATCGGGAAGTACGGGGGAATCTCGGGGGCGTCCTTCGTGAGGAAGCGGATGAACTCGTCGCGATCCATGGGCTGGAGCGCGACGTTCGTCGCGCGCTGGCGTCCGATCGTGGAGAACGTGTCCTTCGAGAGATTCTTCCCGCACAGCGACCCCGCGCCGTGCGCCGGATACACGAGCACGTCGTCGGGAAGAGGCAGGAGCTTCGCATGGAGCGAGTCGTAGAGGAGCCCGGCCATGTGCTCGGCGGTGATCCCCTTGCTCCCGAGGAGGTCGGGGCGGCCCACGTCCCCGATGAACAGGGTGTCGCCGGTCAGGACCATCTGGGGCTTCTCCGAGGCCTTCAGGTCGGTGACGAGGATGGAGATGCTCTCGGGGGTATGGCCGGGCGTCTCCAGGACGCGCAGGGA
>DAORUA010000351.1:0-4294 GCA_035432945.1 Vicinamibacteria bacterium
AAGCGCCTAATCGAGGAGATGCTCGCCGAGTACCGCGAGAAGCAGCCGCAACTCGAGCAGGTGATCTTCCGCATCGGCACCATCCTCGGCGCCACGGTCCACAACCAGATCACCGACCTCTTCGAAAAACCACGACTGATCGCGATCCGCGGATCGGAAAGTCCCTTCGTCTTCATCCACGACCGCGACGTCGTGGGCGCGATGGTCCGGGCCATCGATTCGCCGGTGACCGGCATCTTCAACGTCGCCGGTGACGGCAAACTCACCATCCATGAGATCGCCGCGCGCCTCGGCAAGCCCTGCCTCGTGCTGCCGGCCGGGTTGTTGATGGCCGCGCTGCGGCTGTTGAGGCCCCTCGGCCTGACCCAATACGGACCCGAGCAGGTCGACTTCCTGCGCTACCGTCCCGTTCTCGACAACCGGCGCCTGAAGGAGGAGTTCGGCTACGCGCCGCGGCTCAGTTCCTCCGAGGTCTTCGACCTGTGGCGGGAATCGCGCGGGTCCCGCGTGCCATGAGCCGGCGCGACTTCGCGGGCAAGGTGGTGCTGATCAGCGGCGCCGCTTCCGGGCTGGGGGCGGCGTTGTGCCGTCGTTACGCCGCCGCGGGGGCGCAGATCGCCGCCCTGGACGTGGACGCCTCTTCGCTCACTACCCTCGTCGGGGCATTGCGGGAGGGAGGTGCCAGGGCGCTGGCCCTGCCCGGCGACATTGCCGATACCGCGGTCTGCCGGGCCGCGGTGGCGGACGCGTTCGCGCATTTCGGCGGGCTCGACGGCCTCATCAACAACGCCGGCATCAGCCATCGCAGCCTCCTGCAGGACACCGATCCGGAAGTGATTCGCCGCGTCATGGAGGTCAACTTCTTCGGTGCGGCCAACCTGACCCGGGCCGCGCTGCCGCACATCATGGCGCGGCGGGGATTCATCGTCGCCATATCCAGCGTGGCCGGCTTCGCGCCCCTGACTGGCCGCACCGGGTACGCCGCGAGCAAGCATGCGCTGCACGGCTTCTTCGAGAGCCTGGGCAGCGAAGTCGAAGCCGATGGCGTCGGCGTCACCCTGGTCTGCCCGTCCTTCATCCGCACCGGAATCGGGGCGCGGGCGACCGATGGCAGCGGCGCGCCGGTGAGCAGCCCGCGCATCACCACCGGCGGCGAATCCTCGCCCGAGGAGATCGCGGCGCGCGTCTTCGACGCGGTGGCGGTAGGCCGCGCGCTCCTCTTGCCCGACCCCATCGCGCGCAAAGCGTGGTGGCTCTCCCGGCTGGCCCCGGGTCTCTACGCGAGAATCATGAAGCGAAGGGTCGGGGGCGAGTTTCGAAGCGCGCCGCGTTAGCGTCCCTTCGCCCGTTTGCGAACGCAGCGCGTCTAAGGAGGCATCGAGCGCGCGCACGCGTTCAAGAAAGACGAATGCCCTGGAGGGATCTATGAAACACGAACACCGACGCTGGACCGGCGCGCTGTCCATGGCCCTGGCTCTCACCGCCGGCGCCGCGGCCGCGGCCGATGAGCCGCTGACCCCCGCGGTGAGGTCCGCGGTCCTCGACGCCGTGGTCGCCCGCCTCGAGTCGACCTACGTGGACACCGAGGCGGCTCCCCGGATCATGAAGGCCCTGCGCGCCCGGCAGGAGGCGCGCGCCTACGACGCGGTCACGAATCCCGCGCAGTTCTCCGAGATGGTGACCCGGGACCTGCGCTCGGTGAACGGAGATCTCCATCTCGGTCTTCGGTATTCGAAGGAGCCGCCTCCGCCTCCCGGCCGCGGCATCGGCGCCTTCGGCGATCCGCGCCTCCTGAACTTCGGCATGGGCAGGGCCGAGATCCTCGACGGGAACGTGGGCTATCTCGAGATCACCGCGTTCACCGGCGGCGACTACAAGGACGCGGTGGTGGACGCGCTGCGCTTCCTCTCCCGGACCGACGCGGTGATCCTCGACGTGCGCCGCAACGGCGGCGGGGCCTCCGACATGAGCCACTTCATCTTCAGCCACTTCTTCCCGGGCACGCCCGTGCCCACCATCAACGTGCGCACGCGCGCCTCAAAGGAGCCGAGCCGTCGCATGAGCCTCGCCGATGTTCCCGGCCCGCGCCGGCCGGACGTGCCGCTGTTCGTGCTCATCAGCCAGGCCACCGGATCCGCGGCCGAGGAGTTCAGCTTCGTCCTGAAGAATCGCCGCCGCGCCACCCTCGTGGGGCGGCGCACCGCGGGCGCCGGGCACATGGTCGCCCAGGTCCCCGTGGGCCACGGCTTCACGGTTTCGGTGTCGGTCACGTTCGTGTCCGATCCGGAAACCGGGGCCGAGTGGGAACAGGTCGGAGTGCAGCCCGACATCGCGGTCGCCCCCGAGCAAGCCCTCGCGGCCGCGCACGCCGCCGCCCTGAGGAAGGTCGCGGCGGGGACGACGGAGGCGGGCCGCTCCGATGTGCTGCGTCGGCTCATCGAAACGGGCGAGGCCCGCTTGCGCGCGGTCCCCGAAACGGCCGAGCGCCTCCATCGATTCGCAGGGACCTACGAGGGGCGCGAGGTGTCGGTGCGCGACGGCCAGCTCTGGTACCTGCGCCGGATCGGGGGATTGAGCGAGCCGCTGATCCCTCTCGGCGGCGATGTCTACGCGCTCGCGGCCGCGCGGCTTCGGTTCGCGGAATCCGGGGGAGCGATGACCCTGACCGTGGAGCCGCCGGATGGGACGCGCCTGACCTTCACGCGAGAGAGGGCTGAACCCTGACCGTTTCGCATCGACGGTCTCGCCCGTATAGTTCGGCTCCCATGAAGAACCGGCTTGCCAGAGTCTCCGCCCGCCGAGCCTTCGCGTCTTGCTGATCGGCAAGCGGATCGTCGTGGTCCTTCCCGCCTACAACGCGGCGAAGACTCTTCGCGCCACCATCGAAGCCGTGCCCGCGGGGTTCGTGGACGAGTTCATACTGGTCGATGATGCCAGCCAGGACGAGACGGAAGGGCTGTCCCGCGAGATGGGCCTCACCACCATCCGTCATGAGAAGAACCGCGGGTACGGCGGAAACCAGAAGACCTGCTACACCGCCGCCCTGGCCGCGGGCGCCGACGTGGTGGTGATGCTCCATCCGGACTACCAGTACTCGCCGCGGCTCGTTCCCGCGCTGGCCTGGCTGGTGGCGAGCGGCGAGTACGACGTGGCCCTCGGGTCGCGGATCCTGGGGGGCACCGCGCTGGGCGGCGGGATGCCCCTGTACAAGTACGTCTCGAATCGCGCGCTCACGTTCTTCCAGAATCTCGCGACCGGCGCCAAGCTCTCCGAGTACCACACCGGCTTCCGCGCCTTCTCCCGCGAGGCGCTCGAGACCGTGCCCTGGAAGGACAACTCGGACGACTTCGTGTTCGACAACCAGATCCTGAACCAGGTGCTGGCCGAGGGGTTCCGCATCGGGGAGATCTCCTGCCCCACGAAGTACTTCGACGAGGCCTCCTCCATCAGCTTCGCGCGAAGCGTGCGCTACGGCCTGGGCGTGGTGATGGAAGCGATCCGCTTCCGGCTCCGCGGCCGGAAGGTCTCCCGCAGACCTCCCAGCTGATCCCCGGGGCGGCCCGCCCGAAAATCTGCCAACCTCGGTCCGCTTGAACCCGTCTATGGAGCGTGTGACCGATGAAGAGCTTGTCCGCCTGGCTCGGAACGGGGACCCGGCCGCCTTCGACGAGATCGTCGAGCGGCACAAGGGGGCCGTCTTCCGCGCCGCGCTGTCCGCTCTTCGAAACCGCGAGGACGCCGAGGACGTGACCCAGGAAACCTTCATCACCGCCTACCGCAAGCTCGATTCCTTCCGCGGGGAATCCCGGTTGCGGACGTGGCTGTCGAGGATCGCCTGGAACCGCTCGATGGATCACCGGCGCCGGGGCCGGTTCAGGAGCTTCCTGCACCTCGACGAGCCCGACGCGGTGGAGCTGCCCTCGCTCGAGGCCGATCCGGAGCGGGCGACCCTCGCCGCCTCGGCCCACGCGCGGGTGAGGCGCGAGATCGACCGGCTGCCCGAGACCCTTCGCGATACCCTGCTCCTCGCGAGCGCCGGAGATCTCGACTACGCGTCCATCGCGGAGATGCTCGGGGTGCGTGAGGGAACGGTGAAGAGCCGGGTCTTCGAGGCCCGCGCGATGGTGCGCCTCGCCCTGCAGGAGGCGGCGCGATGAACCCCGATCCGAAGGACGATCTCGACCGCGCCATCGACGACACCCTCGCCTCCATGGTGGGAGGCGAGCCGCAGCGGGTGAGCGCCGCGTCCGTGCGGCAGGCGATGGAGGCGGATCGAGGCTTCACGCTTCCTGTG
>DAORUA010000352.1:0-4287 GCA_035432945.1 Vicinamibacteria bacterium
GACCCAGCGCAATCTCCGGCAGGTATGGCCCCACGCGCGGACGCTAACCGGGAATGGCCGGCGGTGCAAGGGCCCAAGGGCGTCAAACGGGGATGCCGCCGAAGCCGCCGCCGGCGGAATCATCCTCACGGTCCGCGGGACCGCCGCCGTCGCGGAAATCCGCCACCGGGCCGGACTTCTTGCCCGGCGCGAAGGGCGGCGCCGGGCGGTCAAAGTTGGACGCCGCCGCAGATGGGGTCTCGTAGCCGCCCTGGTAGTCGGCGTCGTCGGGACGCCGGATCTGGGAGTGCGGCACCACCCGGTCGCGCAGCAGGCCGCGGAAGTCCTCCAGCTTCTGGAAGCCGCGCTGGTTGGTCTCGAGGAACTCGCGGAAGCCGGCGATCAGGCCCTTGATCACGTTGGGGCCCACGGCGTGGTCGAGCATGGCGGCCGTGCAGACCTGCACCGTGCCGCAGCCCAGCAGGAAGTAGTTGAGCGCGTGGCGGAACTCGCTGATGCCGCCGATGCCCGAGAAGCTCCGGTCGGGGAAGGCCCGCGTCATCTCGGACATCTTGGCCAGCGAGAGCGGCAGGATGGCCGGCCCGCCCAGGCCGCCGCTCGAAACCAGCCCGTCCACCTGCACCTCGAACTCCAGCGTGTCGGGGTCGATCACCGGCAGCGAGGGGAAGGTGTTCGACGAGACCACCGCGTCGGCCCCGCCGCGGAAGACGGCGCCGGCCTCGAGGGCGATGTTGCTGGTGGCCGGGGTGAGCTTGGCCCACACGGGTACCTTCGCCACCTGCTTGACCGTCTGCGTCACGAACGAGCAGAGGGCCTCGTCCTTGCCGATGTTCGAGCCCATGTCGGCGCGGTCCATGTGCGGGCAGGAGAGGTTCATCTCGATGCCGTCCGCACCCGCGTCCTGGCAGGCCTTCGTAAGGTCGCGCCAGTGGTCGAGTTCCTTGTCGCTCCCCGACCCCGCCATGATGGAGGCAATCAGCATCCTGGTCGGGTACGCCTTCTTGATCCGCTCGAGGCGCGGGATCCACCAGTCGAGCGGCTTGTCGGAGATGAGTTCCCAGTTCCATGAAGAAACCAGCGCGCCATCGCGGCCCTTGTTCATGGAGAGCGTGCCCGTCGTCGGATTGGAGCGGGTGAACTTCGTCTTGGGTCCCGCGACGTTCACCACGGGGTGCATCCCGATGGTCTTCACTACCACCCCTCCCCACCCCGCGTCGAAGGCGCGCATGATGTTGCTCTCCGACTCGGTGGGAGGCGCGGAGGAGAGCAGGAACGGGTTCTCGAACTTGAGGCCGGTGAAATTCACCGATAGGTCGACAGCCATGGGAGGCCTCCAGCGGTTAGAGCGCGGTCAAAGCACCATACGTCTCGGGACGGCGGTCGCGGTAGAACTGCCAGGTCGAGCGGACCTGGTCGATCATGTCGAGGTTGAGGTCGGCCACCACCACCGCGTCGCGGTCCCGCGGGGCCTCCGCCACGATCTGGCCGCGCGGATCGCAGAAGTAGCTCTGGCCGTAGAACTCGCCGATGTTCCAGGGCGCCTCGTGACCCACACGGTTGATGGCGCCGATGAAGTAGCCGTTCGCCACCGCGTGCGCGGGCTGCTCGAGCTTCCACAGGTACTCGGACAGGCCGGCCACCGTCGCCGAGGGGTTGAAGACGATCTCCGCTCCCGCGAGGCCGAGGGCGCGGGCGCCTTCCGGGAAATGCCGGTCGTAGCAGATGTAGACCCCGACCTTCGCGTAGGCGGTCTCGAACACGGGATAGCCGAGATTGCCCGGCTTGAAATAGAACTTCTCCCAGAACCCGGGCTTGGTGTGCGGGATGTGGTTCTTCCGGTACTTGCCGAGGAATTTCCCATCCGCGTCGATCACCGCCGCGGTGTTGTAGTAGATGCCGGACTGCTCGACCTCGTAGATGGGAACGATCAGCACCATCCTGTGCTTCCTGGCGAGCTTCTGCATGAGCTTCACGGTGGGGCCGTCGGGGACGCTTTCGGTGAAGTGGTACCAGCGGGTCTCCTGCTCCGCGCAGAAGTACGGGCCGTAGAAGATCTCCTGGAGGCACAGGATCTTCGCCCCCTTCTTCGCCGCCTCCGCGATCAGCTTCACGTGCTTGTCGATCATCGCCTTCTTGACCCGGGCGAGCCCCGCCTCCGGTCCCAGGACGTTCTTCGCCTGGATGAGTCCACAACGAACGATGCGCGGCATGGGCGATCTCCTTCGATGGTGAGGGCGTGCGTCTGGAGTATGCCACGCGACCGCCACGCCCCGCACCGAACGCGAGGTTGGAGCAAGGGGCTGGCCAGGACGGGCCATTGTGTGGATACCGGTTGTGCTACGCTTTTATCGAAGGCTGCGATGACGGGCGGGCGCAGTCTCGGAGGCATCGACATGACGAAACCAGGCATCCTTTCGGCCCTTGGCCTGACCCTGCTCCTCGGCCACGCCGCGCACGCGGGCGATCTGGCCGACGTGAAGACCCGGGGCAAACTCGTCATGCTCACCTTCCCCGCGGTCGAGGACCCCTTCGTGGCCGTGGACGTCGAGGCCATGCGCGCGGCGGGCCTGAAGCTCGCCGACATGCGGGATCCAGGGAGCTTCCACGGAGTCGATGTCGACCTCGTGAAGGGCTTCGCCCAATCCCTCGGGGTCAAGCTAGAGATTCGCCCCCAAACCGGCGGCTACGGTGAACTGCTCCCCGCTCTGCTCGCCGGCCAGGGCGACCTGGTGGCGAGCCGGCTCACCATCACCCCGAAACGACAGGAGGCCGCGGACTTTTCCGCTCCCTACTTCAGTCAGTGGGCGGTGGCCGCGGTGCGCCCCGACAGCAAGCTCGCCACCCTCGCGGATCTGAAGGGCAAGCGGGTCGCGGTGATGAAGGGATCGAGCCATTTCGAGTTCCTCTCCGCCCTCAGCCTCAACCCGGAAATCCGCCTCACCGGGTACAACATGGAGAGCTACAACGCGGTCCTCGAGAACCAGGCCGACTACGCGCTCATGGACTCCCGGGCCGCGGTGGGCGAAGCGGTGAGCGCTCAGTTCACCGATCTCAAGGTGGGGGTCCGGGTCCACCGGTCGGATCAGGGCGTGATGGTGCGCAAGGGAAGCGACCTCAAGGCCGCGCTCGACGCGTACATCAGCGGCCTGCGCGCTTCGGGCGAACTCGAGAAGGTCCTCGCCCGGTACGGCCAGGGCGCCGCAGCCGCGGAGAAATAGGCCTCAGGGCACGACGCTCAAGGTCACCGACGAGCCGCGGTGGACCTTGTGGGTGGCCTTCACGAAGTCTGCGTCCACGGCCTTGCTGATGTCCATGAACTTCTGGGGATTGCGGTCGACCAGCGGGAACCACGAGCTCTGGATCTGAACCATGATCTTGTGCCCCGGGCGGAAGGTGTGGGCGATGTCGGGCATCGCGAACTCGATGGTCTCCACCTTGCCGGGAGTGAGGGGCTCGGGCTTCTCCAGCGACCTTCGGAACTTCGCGCGGAACGGTTCCCCGCGGACGAGCTGCTGGTAGCCGCCCATGGGCACCGCGTTGGCGGGCCGCGGCGTCGGCTGCGGCCGGAGATTCGGGGCGTCGCCGGGATAGACGTCGATCAGCTTCACCACGAAGTCGGCGTCGGTGGCGGTCGATGACACATGGAGCTTCACCCTCACCGGGCCGAGGGTCCGAACGTCGGCCTCGAGGGGCGCGGTCTCGTAAACGAGCACGTCGGGACGGGTGGCCGCGAAACGCTGGTCCTCGGTCATGTAGTCGCCGCGCATGCCCATGGTGATGTACGAGAGGTACGGAACAGGCTTCGCCGGATCCGCAGAGTATTCGTCGCCGCCGTCGTTCACCGGGAGCGCCTTCGAAAGCAGCGAGCCGCGGGGCCCAAGGTAGTAGCTCGCGCCCTTCGCGTCGGCGGGCGGCCAGGCGTCGTGCTTGTGCCACTCGTTCCGGCCGGTCTCGAAAACCCAGGCGCGAGGCATCACGGCCTCGACGCCCTTGAGGTGCTTCATGAAGAACGGGAACTCGATCTCCTCCCGGTAGAACGCGCTCGTGTTCTGACCGAAGTCGAGATTGCCCAGGCCATCGCCGTCCCCGCGCGCCCACCCGCCGTGGCGCCACGGCCCGAGCACCAGGGTATTCGCGGTCTGCGGAGAATCCCGGGCGATCGCGCGGAAGAGGCGCTGCGGGCCCTGGAGATCCTCGGCGTCGAACAGGCCCCCGGTCACGAGCACCGCGGGCGTGATGTTCTTCATGTGCGCGGAGATGTCGCGGGAGCGCCAGAACTCGTCGTAG
>DAORUA010000353.1:0-4218 GCA_035432945.1 Vicinamibacteria bacterium
TCGTAAAAGCCGCGAGGACCCTCCTCGGCGATCCGCTCGAGGGTGGCGGCGAGGTCGGGTTGCTTGAGAATGTCGCCCATCTCGTAGGGCTCGCCCTTCCGCGAGAACTGCGCGATCGAGGCGGGATACTTCTGCATGCGGGGCAGCACGCCCTTGAGCGACCGGGCCAGTCCGTCGGTCACCAGGAAACCTTCGCGGGCGAGGACGATCGCGGGCTCGATCAGGCGCCGCCACGTCATCTGCTTGGAGCCCATGTCCACCCAGGCCGCGTAGAGCCCGGCCACCGTCCCGGGCACGCCCACCGCGACGTGGGAATTGTGGTGGAGCTCCGCGTCGTACTTGCCGTCCTTCAGGAACATGCCCGGGTGGGCGAGGGCGGGTGCCACCTCGCGAAAATCGTAGGTGGTGGTGGTTCCGTTGGCGAGGCGGAGCACGAGGAACCCTCCGCCCCCGATGTTCCCGGCGGTGGGATGGACGACCGCGAGGGCGAAGGCGGTGGCCACGGCCGCGTCGACCGCGTTGCCTCCCTCCCAGAGCACGTCGGCGCCCACCTGCGACGCGATGAACGACTGCGACGCCACCATCCCGTTCCGGGCGCGAGTCGGTTGCGCCGCCCGCACCGCCGAAGGAAGGGTCGCAAGCCCGAAGGCCGCGGCGACAAGAAGCGAGGTGAGGCGGGACACGCGCATGGTTTCTTTTCCTCCGGATGGGACCCCTCATCTTACGAGTTGCGAGCCGGTGCCCCACTACCCAGCCGGTGCAGCGGAAATCACCTGGGTCGTCATTGCGAGGAGCCATTCGAAAAGTACGGCGACGAAGCAACCCCCGGCTGCCACTATCGGCCCGCAAGCCCGCAGGCCTGGTAGTGGTGGACGGGGGTTGCTTCGTCGCACCACCAACGGAATGGCTCCTCGCAATGACGACCCAACAGCTTCCTGTTGCGCGGGCTGGGTAGTGGGTTCCGGCCCTGCGATTTATCCTCAGGCGATGATTCGCCTCTTCTTCATCCTGGGCGCTCTCCTCGCCGTCGCACCGAAGGCCCTGGCCCAGGAGCCTCCTCCCGCCCAGTGGTTGAGGCTCGATCCCCTGCCCGCGGAGATGAAGCTCACGGCGCGCGAGAGCTTCGACGGCGTCCCGCCGCGCTTCGTCCTGCTTACCGACGGTTCGGTCTTCGTGGGAGGGCGTCGGGAGGTGCTGCGCGGTTTCCTCGACAAGGGGGAGATGCAGGCGATTTCCACGCGGCTCGACCTGGCGATGAAGTCCGTGGGCCGGGCCTCTCCGCCCACGCTCGTCATCGGCCAGGGCGCGGGTGAAGGCGATGGCTCGGCCCTCTTCAGGTTCTCGGCGCTCCTCGGCGCGCCCCTGCAGGTCGTGGTCATGGGCAGGATCCCACCCGCGGGCGGCCCCGCCCTTGCGCCCCTGCCGGATTTCATCCGTCGGCTCGCGGGCTTTCGCCATCCTTCTCTCAAGCCCTGGGATCCCTCCGAGTTCACCATGGTGGTCCGGGAAAGGACACTGCCCGGAGGCTGTCGGGCTGCCAAGGGGCTTCCTTCCCTCGCCCAGGCCGTGACCAGTGAAACCACGGTGCCCGAGACGCTCACCCGGAGCTTTCCTACCGGCCCCGACATGGCCCAGGTGTGCGAAGGCCCGAAGCGATACACGGTGGTGTTCCGGCCGCTCATCCCCGGCGGCCGGTAGGCCACGATGACGATGGAATCGAACCTGGAGGTCTCCTGATCATGGCGCTGTCGCCCGTTCTCGTCTGCGTCGTCCTTCTCGTCGCCTCGAACGTCTTCATGACCTTCGCCTGGTACGGCCATCTGAAGACTCTGGCGGACCGCCCCTGGTACGTGGCGGTCATCGCAAGCTGGGGCATCGCCTTCTTCGAGTACATCCTGATGGTGCCCGCGAACCGGATCGGCTTCCAGCGCCTGACCCTGCCCGAGCTGAAGATCATCCAGGAGGTCATCACCCTCTCCGTGTTCGTTCCCTTCTCGGTGTTCGTGATGAAGCAGGGCTTCAAGCTCGACTTCCTGTGGGCCGGCCTGTGCCTTCTCGGCGCGGTCTACTTCACGTTCCGGTCATAGTCATGCCTCGTACGCTCCTGGCGCGCATTGCTGAGCCCGGGCAACGCTTCATCCGGGGCCTCGGTCGGGCCTCGCGCCTCCTTCTCTCCCTGAATGCGTTCTGCTGGCTATTGTTCCTCACCCGCCCTCCGGTGAACGCCGTGGAGTACGCGCCCTACCGGATCCTCGCGGGCGGGGGAATCGAGATGAACGGACCGATTGGCGGCGGGTCCCTGATTGCCTCTCGTACCGTCGCCCCTGGAGGGTGGCATGGAGATGACACAGGCCCCATCGAGGCGTACCGCTCGTTGAACCTCCCCTCGCTCATCGCCGGGCGGCTGGTGTTCCTGATGGTCGAGCTCCCGCTGGTGTTCGTGAGGTTGATGGCGGCAAGCCTCTGGGAGGGTCCGTGGATGTTCCCGAACCTGCTGCCCGCTCTTGAATCATGGCTGCTTGCCGGGATTTTGTTTCTGAGCACAACGTTGCAGTGGTGGTTGATCGGTCGTCTGGCTGATCGCCTGCTCGCCCGTGTCCCGATTCGAGGACGTGAGTCCTTTGTCACCCACGCCTTCCTGGCGACGTTCGTCGCGATTGCGGCCGCCCTCACCGCCTGGTGGTGGCCGGCCGAGCGAGATCGATACCTGCTTTGGAGTTCGTTCGACGGGAAGCCCGAACCCATTCTCAAAGCGCTCGAATCCGAGCCCGCGAATGCTGAACTGTGGCGGCGCCTTGGTCGGTCCTATCGGATGAAGGATCGTTGGGTTGAGGCCCGTCCCGCATACCGTCGATCTGTGGAACTCGATCCCACGGACTTCGATGCCTGGGCCGATCTCCGCCTCGCGTCGCTGTGTCTCGACGACCCGCGCGAGGCCGAGCGCGCCGCGAGACAACTCTTCGTTCTTGATCGAAAATGGGCGGAAAGTCGGGTGACGGATCCACCCAAGTGCTGCGCCTTCGGAGTGTGCCCGAAGTGACGGGCGAGTAGACTCCCGCTCCCCTCTCGTCGAGGGTCGTCTACAGCCTCGAAAGAACGCAGCCAGCGTGTCATTCACCACCGACGTTCTCCTCAAAGACGGCGAATCCCTGCGGATACGCGCGGTCCGCCCCGAAGACCGGGAGCGTCTGGCCCGGCAGTTTCCGCCCGGACTCGAGGGCCACGACTTCGATCGCGACTTCGGCCTGGTGGCGACGCAGGGATCCTCGGGCGAGGAGATCGTGGCCTTCGGACGCTTCCACCGGCTCGAGGCCGCCCCCGACTCGGTGCCGCGCGCGGAGTTTGCCCTGTCCGTAGCCGATGCGTGGCGCCAGAGAGGTGTCGGAACGGCGCTTCTCGAAGAGATGACGAGCGCCGCGTCCCGTCTGGGGATCGAGCGCTTCGAAGCCGATGTCCTGCCCGGGGCGCCCGCCATGGTGGATCTCCTCGCGCCTCTCGGCTTCGACATCTCCTCCGAGACGCGCGCGGGCGTCATCCGCCCCTGGTTTCCCGTCCGCCTGACCGAAGCGTCCCGCCGGGCTATCGACGCGCGGGCCTCCAAGGCCTCCGCCCAGAGCATCCGCGCCCTCTTCGAGCCGCGGTCGGTCGCCCTCCTCGGCGCGTCGCGAAAGGCCTTGACCATCAGCGGCACCCTGCTCAAGAACCTGCGCGAGAGCTTCAAGGGCGCCATCTACCCGGTGAACTCCGCGGGCGGCGAGATCCAGGGCCTGCCCGCGTTCACGAGTGTCGCCGCCATCGGAAAGCCCATCGACGTGGGCCTCATCGCGGTGCCCGCCCCCGGGGTTCTTCAGGCCGTGCGCGAGTGCGCCGAGGCTGGAGCGAACAGCGTGGTGGTGATCTCGGCCGGGTTCGGAGAGATGGGACCCGAGGGACAGGCGGAGCAGGAGCGGATCCGCGACTTCGTGCGCCGCTCCGGCATGCGCATGGTGGGCCCGAACTGCATGGGCGTCCTGAACACGGATCCCCTGGTCGGACTCAACGCGACCTTCGCGCCCACCGCGGCCCCGCCCGGGAACGTGGGGATGCTGTCGCAGAGCGGCTCGCTCGGGGTCGCCATCCTGGAGCACGCGCACGACCTCCATATCGGCATCTCTTCGTTCGTCTCGGTGGGCAACAAGGCCGATGTCTCGGGCAACGACCTGCTCGCGTTCTGGAAGG
>DAORUA010000354.1:0-1660 GCA_035432945.1 Vicinamibacteria bacterium
GTGGCGGCTGCCCGAATAGCCCACGTCCTCGAGGAACTTGACCGTGAAGAAGCAGGACTTGATGGAGTGCGAACCAAAGCGCAGGTCCTGGTCGTAGCGGCCGAAGGCCTGATCGTTGAGGTCGATGTGGAAGAGCTTCTTGGCGTCCCAGGCCTGGGCAATCGCGTGCATGAAGTTCAAGCCCGACATGTGCTCATGCGCCACCTCGGGATTCACCCCCACCATCTCCTTGTGGTCCAGGGTCTCGATGAAGCCGAGGATCGAACCCGTGGTGGGCAGGTAGATGTCGTGTCGCGGTTCGTTGGGCTTGGCCTCGAGCGCGAACACAAGGTCGTACTTCTGGTCCTTGACGTAGTGGGTCAGGAAGTTCAGCGACTCCCGGAACCACTTGAGGCCGTCGAGCGCGCTCTTGCTCGCGTCCGTCTCGACGCCCTCGCGGCCGCCCCAGAACACGTAGACCGAGGCGCCCATCTCGACCCCGAGATCGATGGCGCGCATGGTCTTCTGCAGCGCGTAGGCGCGCACCCGGGGGTCGTTCGAGGTGAAGGCGCCGTCCTTGAACGCGGGATCGCTGAAGAGGTTCGTGGTCGCCATCGGGACCTTGATCCCGGTCTCGGCGAGGGCTCGCTTGAAGTCCGCCACGATCCGGTCCCGCTCGGCGGGCGTGGCATCGATCGGCACCAGGTCGTTGTCGTGGAAGTTGACGCCGTAGGCTCCGACCTCGGCCAGGAGATGAACGAGTTGAACCGGAGTCATGACCGGGCGCACCGCCTCGCCGAAGGGATCGCGGCCGGGGTTCCCCACCGTCCAGAGGCCGAACGTGAACTTGTGCTCGGGCTTGGGCTGGTACAGGTCGGTCATCGCGTTACTCCTCGGGAATCGTTTGGAATCGTGAGGATACGCTTCGGATCACTCCATCCTCAGAGACTCGACGGGGTCGATCCGCGCCGCCCGGCGGGCCGGGAGGTAGGTGGCGAGGAGGGCCGCGCCGGCGAGGAGCAGAAAGGCAAGCCCGAACGTCGCGGCATCCGTGCCGCCGACTCCGAAGAGCAGGCTCGCGAGGAGCCGATTCAGGGCGAGTGCGGCCAGGACGCCCACCGCCGCGCCAGCCAGGGAGATGACGAGGCCCTGCCGCACCACCAGGCCGAGGACCGCTCTCTCCGTGGCGCCGAGCGCCACCCGGATGCCGATCTCGCGCGTGCTCTGCGAGACGAGAAAGGCCATCACCCCGTAGATGCCTAGCGCCGCGAGAACGAGGGCCAGGCCCGCGAAGCCGGTCAGCAGAGTCATCGCGAAGCGGGCCCGCGCGAGCGAGAGGTCCACCCACGCGGACATGGTCCGGACGCGATAGACGGGAAGGTCCGGATCGATTGCGCGGATCTGCGCCTTCACCGAGGCAGCGAGGACCGCGGGGTCGGCCGATGTCTTCACCGTGACGTACATGGCCCGGCTCCCGGTCTGGGTGTGCGGAACGTAGAGCGCGATCCGCCCATCGGTGTCGAGGCCGTACTGCTTGACCCGGCCGACCACGCCGACCACCGTCCGCCAGGGCTGGGTGGAATTCAGATCGCCGAAGCGGACGCGCTTGCCGATCGGATCCTGGTTCGGCCAGTACTGGTCCGCCATGAACTCGTCGATGATGATGACGCGGTCCTTGTCG
>DAORUA010000354.1:1760-4202 GCA_035432945.1 Vicinamibacteria bacterium
CGGCCAGTACTGGTCCGCCATGAACTCGTCGATGATGATGACGCGGTCCTTGTCGGCGGTGTCGTCGGCGTTGAAGAAGCGGCCCTTGAGCAGCGGTATGCCCAGGGCCTCGAAGTACCGGCCGCTCGCCACCCGTTGATCCGCGTTGATGAAGTTCTCCCCGGGAGGCGGCGTGCGCCCTTCGATCGTGATGGGGCCCCAGGCGAAGTACCCGCTCAGGGGGAGCGAAGTCACACCGCCCGCGGAGATCACGCCCGGCAGGGCCTCGAGCCGCTTCCAAAGGTCGCGGTAGGTGTCCCTGACCACCTGGGCCTCCGCGTAGCGCGGACCCGTGAGGGTCAGCTCCAGGGTGAGAACACCGGACGGATCGAACCCGGGAGCGACGTTCTGCAGACGCGCGAAGCTCCTCACCAGCAGGCCGGCCCCGACGAGCAGGACCATCGAGAGCGCAACCTGAGCGACCACGAGCAGCCTCCGGAGGTTGTTGCCTCGACCGAAGACGGGATTGGCGCTGGTCGAACCGCGTCCCGCCGCCACCAGCGTTTCCCCGGGGTTGACGTGGCGCGCGCCAAGAGCGGGAGCGAGGCCGAACAGGACGCCCGCGATGAGACAGAGCAGGGTGGTGAAGAGCAGCACCTCCCCGTTCACCGCGATGCCGTCGAGGCGCGGCACGTTCTTTGGTTGAACCAGGTGGATCCACTGCACCGCCGCGAACGAGAGGGCCACGCCCAGAACTCCGCCCAGGAGCGAGAGGGTCAGGCTCTCCACCAGGAGCTGAAAGGCCAGGCGCCGGCTCGAAGCGCCCACCGACACGCGCACCGCGATCTCCTTCTCGCGCGAGAGCGCCCGCGACAGGAGCAGGTTCGCGACGTTCGCGCAGGCGATGAGGAGGACGAAGGCCACCGAGCCCGCGAGGACGAAGAGGGTCGGGCGGACGTTTCCAACCACCTGGTCGAGGAGCGGGACGATCCCGAAGGTGAGGCCGCCATTGGGCGGATACACGTCGGGGTGATCGGCGCGAAGGCGGCGCGTGATCGCGTCCATCTCGACCTGCGCCTCGGCCGCGGTCACGCCGGGCTTCAGCTTCGCGATCACGTTGTAGTCCTCCTGGCCGCGATTCGTGGCCGCCTCCTTCGGAAGGGGCAGGGGCAGGAACATCTCGCCGTCTTCCGCGGTGCCGAGGGTGGGCAGAACCTCGCGCGGGAGGGAAAAGCCCTCGGGGAGAACGCCCACGACCTCGGAGGGCGCGCCGTTGAGGTTGAGGACCCGCCCGATCACCGCCGGATCGCCGCCGTATCGGCGCTTCCATGTCCCGTGGTTCAGGACCACCGTTCCGGTTCGGCCAGGGCCGTCCTCCTCCGGAACGAAGAGCCGGCCGAGCGCGGCCTTGGCCCCGAGCATGGGGAGCAGATTCGACGACACCCGCAGCACCCCCACCCGCTCCGGCTCGAAAGGACCGGTGAGGTTCTGATTGCCGCCGATCGCGATCGCGACCTGCTCGAAACCCGAGTGGCCGTTCCTGATGTCGAAGTACTGAGCGGTCGAGAACCAGTCCTCCGCGATGTTGAGGCCGGGCGAGCGATTCCAGAGGATCACGAGCCGCTCCGGGTCCGCGTAGGGAAGCGGGCGGAGCAGGAGCGCGTTCGCCACGCTGAAGATCGCGGTGTTGGCCCCGATCCCGATGGCGATCGAAATCACCGCGACCAGGGTGAAGCCGGGGCTCTTTGCCAGGCCGCGCAGGGCGAAGCGAAGGTCCTGGAGCAGGGCGCTCGCGATCATTCCCCCATCTCCCTCACCGGCCCCACGCGCATGAAACGATGGTGAAGGGCGCAGACGAAGCCGAAGGCGAGGCCCGCCGCGGTGAGCCCGATCAGGACCGGGACCGGCCGGCGATTGAGATTCGCGACCCCGAAGGTGATGAAGAAGGAAGCGGCCGCGGCCCCGGCGCTCGCGAAGAGCAGGGGTAGCCGGATGAAGAGGCGGTTCCCGGGATCCATCCGGCCCGCGCGATCCGCGAAAACGATGGGTTTGAGCCGGTCGTACTCCCAGGCCACCAGGTAGAGCACGGCCAGCAGCATCAGGGCGGTGATGTACACGGTCCCGGCAAAGCCCACGGAGAAAGTCAGGACCGCGATGTTCGCGATGATGGGGAGGAAGAGGAGCGCGCCGAGGTGCGCGGTCCGCGGGAAGAGCAGGAGGATCGCGGCCACGAGCTGCCCCCACCCGATGAACTCGTAGTAGAAGCCGGTGCGGTACAAGGCGCCGAAGAAGTCGCCCACCGGATTCGTTTCCGGCAGCGACGTGAACGGCTGGTGCAGGATCTTCGGAATGCTCGGTGGTATGTGCCGCGTGGGCCCGGTCGACTCGACGAAGGATCGTCATCTGTATCTCCTAGGCCGCGATGCCGGCCATGAGCCGGAGCAGTCCGTCCTGGGTCGCCGA
>DAORUA010000355.1:0-2254 GCA_035432945.1 Vicinamibacteria bacterium
AGGGCTACGGCCACCTCGACGTGCTGGTCGGCGATCACGCGCGCCGCGAGGTCTTCGAGCCGACCCTGGCCTGGATCAAGAGCCGGGCCGCCCGTCCCTAGGGCGAAGCCTCACCCGCCCCGCACGTTTGACAGCGATACACGCGAAGGATTAGACATCAGAGCAAAGCACCCGGGCGGATTTGAAACGTTCCAAATTCTCCAGGGAATCACCCCCTGTTCCACATAGGAGTCTCAAAAAACATGCGGCAGTTCTCTCTACGAGCGGGGCTTGTCCTTGCTCTTGGTTGTCTCCTCGGGCTCGCCCCAAGCCTGGCCCATGCCCAGGCCACCGGCTCCATCTCGGGCACCGCGAAGGACGATTCGGGCGCGGTCCTCCCCGGAGTCACCATCGAGGCCGTGAACACGGCGACGAACCGCGTTCGCACCGCCATCACGGGGGCGGACGGCTTCTACACCATTCCCCTGGTCCAGCCGGGAACGTACACGGTCAAGGCCAGCCTCGCGGGCTTCTCGACCCTCTCCCGGAGCGGAGTGAGGGTGAGTGTTTCCGAGACTTCGCTCGTCAACGTCGCCATGAAGGTGGGCGGACAGAGCGAGACCGTCGAGGTCAAGGGCGAAGCGCCCCTGATCGAAACCAGCAACGCGACCCTGGGCATCGTCATCGATGAAAAGAAAATCGTCGACCTTCCCTTGAACGGACGCAACTTCGCCCAGCTCGGCACCCTCATCCCCGGCGTGGTGGCCGCCCCCGCGGGCCTTGGCGGCCTGAACGGAGATGCCACCCCCGGCGGGTTCGGAAACGTCACCGGCAGCTTCAACGTGAACGGTCAGCGCAACCAGTCGAACAACTTCCTCATGGACGGCGCCAACAACAACGACACCTTCAACACCGGCTTCGTTCTGCGGCCGCCCCCCGACGCGATCCAGGAGTTCAAGATCCTCACCCACTCCTACAACGCCGAATACGGCCGCAACTCCGGTTCGGTCACGAACGTGGTCACCAAGTCCGGTTCGAACCAGTGGCATGGCGCCTTGTGGGAGTTCAACCGCAACGACACCTTCCAGGAGCGAAACTTCTTCGTTCCCGAAACCCAACCCAAGCCCAAGCTTAAGCAGAACCAGTTCGGCGGTTCTCTGGGCGGACCGATCGTGAAGGACAAGCTGTTCGCGTTCGGGTACTACGAGGGCTACCGCAACACGAGGGGAACCACCCAGAACCTGCTCGTGCCGACCCAGGCCCAGCGCGCGGGCAATCTCGGCGGGACGGTGCGCGATCCGCTCACCGGCCAGCCCTTCCCCGGGGGCGTCATCCCCGCGAGCCGCATCAGCCCGATCTCCTCGAAGCTGCTCAGCGACTTCATGCCCCTTCCGAACTCCGCCGGGAACCGCTACATCGTCTCCCCGGAGGTGGTCGACACCCGGAACCAGGCGGGCGGCCGTCTCGACTACAAGGCCTCCGAGAAGCACCAGATGCTCGGCCGGTTCATGTGGAACCACACCAACGTGGCCACCCCGAAGGTCCAGCAGCCGGCGGACGCCCTCGCCATCGCCGAGATCTTCGACCTCATGGTGTCCGACACGTACATGTTCAGCGCCAACGCCATCAACCAGGTCCGCTTCTCGATCAACAAGATCGACGCGCAGCCGGCGGTGACCTCGGGCCTCACCAACGACAAGTACGGGATCAACGTCAAGAACACCAATCCCCTCGCGGTCGGGCTTCCCAGCATGGCGATCTCGGGCTTCCCCGCGCTCGGCGACCCCCAGCAGCCCTTCGTGCAGCGCAACAACGATGTCTACCAGTTCACCGACGACTTCTCGTGGCTGCGGGGCAAGCACTCCCTGAAGTTCGGCCTCGATATCCGCCAGGAGCACATGTTCATCGCCTTCATCAACCGCCCGAACGGCGACTACAACTTCTCGGGCGCCATCAGCGGCAGCGCCCTCGGCGACTTCCTCCTCGGGTACCCGGCCCAGTTCCGCGCCACCACCCAGCAGGGCATCCAGGACGGCAAGGGCTGGACCTACTCGGGCTACGCGCAGGACGAGTTCCGCTATTCCGACCGGCTCACCCTGAGCCTCGGCCTCCGCTATGAACTCGCGAAGCCCTTCGTGGAGAAGGAGAACAGGATCGTGGTCATCAACCCGGACAAGCAGTCCACGGTGCAGCCTCTCGCCCCCAAGGGCCTCCTCTATCCCGGCGACGCGGGAATCCCGGACGGCGGCTACGCGACCGACAAGAACAACTTCGC
>DAORUA010000355.1:2354-4194 GCA_035432945.1 Vicinamibacteria bacterium
CCGGCGACGCGGGAATCCCGGACGGCGGCTACGCGACCGACAAGAACAACTTCGCGCCCCGCCTGGCCTTCGCCTACGACCCCACGGGCAAGGGCAGGACCAGCATCCGCGGGGCCTGGGGCATCTTCTACGACTCACTCGCGGGCCAGGGAGACCTCTTCCAGGCGGGCGTCCTCGCCCCACCCTTCACGCCGCTGGTCGAATTGAACGCGACTGCCGTCAACCCGTTCATCACCCTCGCCAATCCGCTGGGCACGGGCACCCAGACGCCCAACCTGTTCCCGGCGAACCTCACCATCATCGGGTGGGGCCCGGAGTTCAACACGCCCTCGGTCATGCACTACAACCTGACCGTGCAGCAGCAGATCGGCGACAACCTCGGCCTCGAGGTCGGCTACGTCGGGTCGAAGGGAAAGAACCTCCCGATGTTCATCGAGATCAACCCGATCGTCACCCCGCCCTCGACCCGCAAGTACCCGGCCTACTCGCTCCTTCGCCCGACCACGACCGTGGCCGAGTCCTGGTACAACTCGTTCCAGGCTTCGCTTCGCATGCGCCCGACCCGGGGGATCAACTTCCTGATGGCCTACACCCTGGGCGACGCCAAGGATCACGTTTCGGGTCTGAACATCGGCGGCGAGAGCCGCCCGGTGCTGCCGGTGACCCTGGGCGACGATGCCAGCCTGGAAGCCGCGCTGGCTCAGGAGAAGGGGCCCGCGCTCTTCGACGTCAGGCATCGGTTCGTGTTCAGCTTCGGCGCCGAACTGCCGAGGCTCGACGATAAGTCGGCGGCCATGCGGGCGGTCCTCGGAGGCTGGCAGTTGAACGGCATCTTCCAGGCCCAGACCGGCTTCCCGCTGACCGTGACCGATCCCAGCCTGAGCATCACCGGTTTCACGAATCGTCCCAACATGACCTGCGACCCGAACGAGGGCGGCGCGAAATCAGTCACGCAGTGGTTCAACACAACCTGCTTCGCCCGGCGCACGACCGCGAATACCGTCACTCCGTCCTCGCAGCCGCGCAACGCGGTCCGCGGACCGGGCTTCAACCGGACGGACCTCTCGATCTTCAAGAACTTCAACTTCGGGAAGAGCAAGCAGATCCAGATCCGCATCGAAGGTTTCAACATCTTCAACCAGGAGCGGTTCGGTCAGCCGGTGGCGAACATCGCCGCGGCCAACTTCGGCCAGCTGACGAGTTCCGACGACGGCCGCATCATCCAGTTCGGCGCCAAGTTCAGTTTTTAGCAACTGACCGCCGTTTTGGGGGTGAGGCTTCGGCCTCACCCCTTTTTTTGTCTCACCCATCCCTCGATGCCTCGATCCCGCGGGCCTGAGTAAGATCGAGGGATGAAACGCCGAGATTTCCTGGGTCGGGCTAGTGTCGGTGCCTCCGTTCTTGGTTTTCCCGCGATCGTGCGATCGCAGAACGCGGCTCCGCGCGTCGTCTCGGGAGTGCAGGCGGGCGACGTGACCGGCGGCCGGGCGATCATCTGGTCGCGCGCCTCCCAACCCGGCGAAATGGAAGTGGAGTGGGCCACCAACGATAAGTTCGAGAACTCCACCATCGTGGGCAACGCATTCGCGCTCAAGAGCACCGGCCTGTGCGCCAAGGCGGACATCCAGCGGCTCCCCGCGGGCGAGACCATCTTCTACCGGGTGCGCTTCCGCGACCTCGCCGACGCCCGCGCGATCGGCGAGCCCGTCCTGGGCCGCTTCAAGACCCCGCCCGCCGACGGCCGCGATGTCACCTTCCTCTGGGGCGCCGACACCGTGGGCCAGGGCTACGGCATCAACGCGAGCATGGGCGGACTGAAGATGTACGACACCATGGCGCG
>DAORUA010000356.1:0-4173 GCA_035432945.1 Vicinamibacteria bacterium
ATCGGCGCCGAAGCCGACCAGCCCCACCGCATCAAGTACCGCAAGCTGACGCGCTGAGGGCGCCCCCTACTTCTTGATGAAGTCCACCGCGCTCTTGACGTCGATCCGCGTGGCCGTGATCCCGTTGGCGGGGTCCGTGATCGGGCGTCCCGACCCCTTGAGCGCATTCTCCAGATCGTTCGCGCCAGCCGCTGGCTTGGCCTGAAACATGAGGGCCAGCGCCCCTGCCACGTGGGGCGCTGCCTGCGAGGTCCCCGCGAAACCGGCGACGCCGCCGCCCATCCCCGACGAGGTGATGGCGGCGCCCGGGGCCAGCAGATCGACGGCGGAGCTGCTGTTCGAGAAGCAGGTGATCTTGTCGGCGGAGGTGGAGCCGTCCGTGCATCCGAAGCTGATCGTCCCGATGTTGGCGTCATAGACGGCGCCCACCGCGACCGCTCCGGTCAGGCAGGCTGGCGCCCCGATCTCCGTCTTGTTGGCGGAGTTCCCCGCGGACGAGACGGTGAGGGTGCCGCGCGCCCGCAGCGTGTTCACGGCCTGGGCGAGGCCCGCGGTGAACGAGCTTGCCGCGTCGCACTGACCCGCGAAGCTCCCGAAGACGAGCGAGGTGTTCACGACCTTCACCGCGGGCTGGGTGTTGATGATCCAGTCGAACGCCTTCATGAGCTGGGTGGACGAGGCCGCGGTGCCGGTCTTGTCGAGAACCCGGACCGCGACGATGTCCGCGTCGGGAGCCACGCCGCGCGGGGCCACCCGCCCGCCGGAGGTGATGATCCCGGTCACGTGGGTCCCATGGCCCTGCTCGTCCTCGGCGGCGCCGGCGCCCGAGGCCTCGGTGCGGCCGCCCGGGCAGCAGCCGGTGCCGTCGGCGTTCGTGCAGAAGCACTGCTGGGCCACGATGTCGTCGGCAAGATCCGGGTGATCGGAGTCGACTCCGGTGTCGAACACCGCGACCGTGACCCCCGCCCCGGTGACGCCCTGGGCTTGCACGTCGCGCGCGCGGATCAGGTCGTTGCTCTCGGCGAGCGCCATCCGGCCCGTCACGTCGAGGTCGATCTTCTGGACCCGATAGTCGCGCACGAGCTTCTTGAGCCCCTCGTAGGTCACCCATCCGCCGACCGCGGAAATGTTCGTGAAGGTGTCGGTCACCCGGAACTCGCTCGGGGCGATCTGATCGAGGACCGCCTCCCGCCGCTCCGCGATGGCCTGCGACCGGGACTCGAGGTCGGTGAGGGAGAGGTCGTCGCCCTCGAAGAGAACCACCACCCGGACGCTCGGCGACTCCGCCATCGACGAAAGCACGGCGGCGCCGACCACGCCGGGCGTGGCCATGCGCGCGTCTCCCGCCTCCGGGAGGAGGAACGCGGCCAGGAGGAACAGGGCGAACAGGAAGCGTTTCATGATGCCGGGGGTTCCTGACTAGAAGATGAACTGGGTCTGGATTCGAAGTTCCTTGGCCGTCTCCTGGACCAGAACGTCGTGGAGGACGCGGAAATCAGCCACCACCTTGAGGGTGTGCTTGAGTATGAAGTAGTTGAAGACGCCGCCCTTCTCGGTGCGCTTGTTCGAGGGCACCTGGTCCGAAGGGTCGTACTCGGCGTAGCGCGCCGCGATCTCCACTTTGTCCCGCTTGAGGAAGTAGCCGGCCTCCACGTTGTAGCCGTTCGAGTGGAACGTGCCCGAGGACTGCGCGGCCGGACCCGAGGTATTGGACGAGGAGCCGCTCACCGCCTCGGGCTTGCGCTTGCGGTTGTAGTACTCGGCGAAGAGCGAGAAGCCCTTGTACTTGTACATCAGGTCGGCCCCGAGGACGGTGGTGTTCAGGTCGGTCAGGTTGGTGGCGCCCGAGAGATCGTTGTTCTCGAACTGGCCCGCGATGGCGAGCAGGGGCTTGTCCCACCCCTCGAAGGCGGTCTCGGAGTAAGCGACCTTGCCGAAGGGCTCGAAGCTCACTCGGGCGTTGTACTGGAGCTTGGTGTTGTCGTTGCTGGTGCGGCTGGCCGAGTTCCCGTTGAACACGCCCGCGAAATACTCCACCTTGTCGTTCGCCACCCGGCCCCAGAGCTGGATTCCCACGTCGCGGCCGCGGGTGTATTCGCCGTTCAGGATGGACCGGTCGGCGAACTGCAGGCGTCCGGAGCTCGTCATCTCCTGGCGCCCGAGGGGCACCTTGAACTGGCCGATGGTGATCTTGAAGGACCCTTTCTTCGAGGCGTCCCAGGTGAGAAGAGCGTCTTCAAGCGGGGTCTGGGTGGAAGCGCCCGCCTCGGGGCCGGCCCACGAGAGCTGGATCTCGTAGGTCAGCTCCTTCTTCCAGAACCAGCCTTCGAGCGAGGTCTTCGCGCGGCGGATCCGGAAGGAGGGTTTCGACTGGCCGTCCTTCGTGGTCCCGGGGAGGCGCACGTTGTCCGGCGGGATCTCATCGGTGAAGCGGAACTGGAGCCGGTTCGAAAGAGAGATCTCCGCGTTCTCGAGGGTCAGGGTGGTGGCCCCGTCCGCGTGAACGATCTTGTACCCCCCGGTCGGGGCGGGGGCAGGCGCCTGCTCGGTCGCGGCCGCGCCGTCGACTTCGGCGGCCACCTTCGCGGCGGTTTCCTTCAGCGAGGCGGGACCGGCTCCAGCCGGGTCGACGCTTCCGGCCATCAGGGCCAGCACTTGGACAAAATGCAGCATGGTTCCCCCTCCAGGGGTGGAATGATCGGGACGACAGGTTTCTTCGGTGCGGCGCGGAAATGGGGTGTAGGGAAAGCTTAAACCGACTTTCGCGCCACGCTCTTCCGGTCGATGGCCGCGGCGAGCGCGAAGTCCTTCTCCGAAATGCCGCCCACATCGTGGGTGCTCAAAGCGAGCTTCACCACGCTGTACCGGATGTCGATGTCCGGATGGTGGTTCGCCTCCTCGGCCATGGCGCCCACGCGAGCCACGAACTGGAGCGCCTTCGGGAAGGTCTCGAACTTGAACTCGCAGCGAAGCGCGCCGCGGGACAGGGTCCAGCCGTGAAGCTCGGGCAGCCGCCTTCGGATCTCCGCAACCGAAAGTACCTTCAGTTTCTTCGTCGCCATAAAGCCGCCGCCTCTCGTGCTGTTGAACGTCTTCCGACTAGACCGGGGGGCCCTTGGGCCGCCCGGGACGTCTCCGCCCACGGCGCCGGACCGGGCGCCTCGGATCATCGGTGGACCTGGGGGGATGCGGACGAGCGGCCTCCGATTCAGGGGCGGCCTCGGCCTCGGCAGGATTCGCGGCGGCGCCGGCCGAAGCCTCCCGCCAATGCTGCACGATCTCCGGCTCCAGCCCGTGGATCTCGGCCAGGAGCAGCGCCTCCTGGAAGTAAGGCTTGCGGGAGAGGTTGCGCTCGGTGTTCGGCGGCAGGTCCGTGCGATGAAGTTTGGAGCCGACCGCGGCGAGAAGGCCGAGGCGCTCGATGTCGCGCCGCGCGAAGGGCAGGCTGATCGGGGTTTCGCCGTGGGCGACGCTCGGTCCGTGACCGAGATCGGCTTCCTCGTCGAGCTCGACCATCTCCGCCACCACGTCGGTCTCGTCGACCTGACCTTCGAGGCTCGCGACGGCGGCGTCGGGCAGCGGCTCTTCGATCTCCTCCTGGAAGTCGCGCGGCCCGTCGACGTCGACGAACGGACGCCGGCGCGCGGTGGCGCGGAGGCCGCTCGAGAGCGGGATCCCGAGCGGGGGAAGAAGATGGGCGATGAGGATGGCATTCGAGAGGGCGGCGTCCGACCCGACGCGGTTGCGGTACTCGTCGAGGGTCGCCAGGGTGTCGAGCAGCCCGGTCTCGCCGCGGCTCAGGGCCTTGTGGGCCTCGGGGAAGATGTAGGCGAGAAGGCCGGTCGCGTAGAGCTGCTCGAAGGTGGAGCGCGCCGATCCCTGCCGGAGAATCTTGTAGATCTCGTCGAGGATCCGGACGTGCGAGCTCTTCACGATCTCGCCGCGCCGGGCGCGAATCGCCTCCTGGGCCTCGCGGTCGACCCGGAAACCGAGCCGGCAGGCGATGGCCACCGCGCGCATCATCCGCACCGGGTCTTCGCGGAAACGCTCGTCGGGATCGCCGATCACCCGGACGCGCTTCGCTTCGAGGTCCTCGATGCCGCCGGTGTAGTCGATGATCGAGAAGTCCGCGATGTCGTAGAACATCGCGTTGATGGTGAAGTCGCGGCGGAA
>DAORUA010000357.1:0-4161 GCA_035432945.1 Vicinamibacteria bacterium
GCTTCAACGCGACGCGCACACCCTCAAGGGCAACGCGGGGATCTTCGGGTTCGACTCGATCGCCCAGTTGGCACACGCCTTCGAGGACGCCCTTGCCGCGGTCAAGGCGGGAATTCGCAACCGGCAGCCGGCCGAGAAGGAAGCGATCGGCGTCCTCCTGAAGGCCGTGGATGCCATCCGCACCGGCCTGCCCGCGGCCGAGCCGGGCGACCAGATGTCCCCGGCCCAGCAGGCCCTGGCCGTCGAACTGCGCACCCTCGGCGCTTTCGGCTCCCCCGCGCCGCGCGAGGAGCCCGGAAGTCAGAAGCCGCGGGAGCGCTCCAAGGGACGCCGGGCCACGGACAAGCTTCGCGACATCGGCGTGCCCCTCCCCCCCGAGGCCGACCGTCGGCGCGGCGCCGAACGCGAAGCCGCGGGTGACGATTCCCGCGCGGCCCGGCCCACCCTCCGCATCGAGGTGGCGCGGGTCGACTCGCTGGTCGAACTCGCGAGCGAGCTGTCCGTCTCGCGGGGCCGGATCGAGAACCTCCTGAGCTCGCCATCGCTTTCCGACAACGCCCGCGACGTGCTCGAGGAGGCGGTGCCCCTGCTCGGACAACTCTCGGACCTGGCCATGCGCATGCGTCTCGTCCCCCTCGGCCCCATCCTCGCCTCCCACCGGCGCACCGCCCGGGACGCCGCGCAGACTCTCGGCAAGGAAGTGATGCTGCAGATCACGGGCGAGGAAGTCGAGATCGACCTCGCCCTCGTCGATCGGGTGAGCGAGGCTCTGCTCCACCTGGTGCGGAACGCGGTGGCTCACGGCATCGAGGACCCGGCCACGCGGCGGAGCCAGGGCAAGCCGCCGATCGGGCGCGTCTCCTTGAACGCGGCGCCGGCGGCGGGCCAGGTCATCATCGATGTCGAGGACGACGGCGGCGGGCTCGACCTCGGCGCCATCCGAAAGCGGGCCGAGGAACTGGGCATGCCCGCGGGAGGCGACGACCGCGAAGTGGCGCAGCTGGTCTTCGCGGCCGGGCTCACCACCGCGTCTGAGCTTTCGGAGGTGGCGGGCCGGGGCGTCGGCCTCGACTCGGTGAAGTCCTCCATCGAGAATCTCGCGGGCTCCATCGAGGTCCACACCGAGCGCGGGGCGGGAACCCTCTTCCGGGTCCGCCTGCCCCTGACCCTCGCCGTGGTCCGCGGCCTCCTGGTCAAGGTCGCGAAGCACCGCTATGTCATTCCCATCGACATGGTCCGGGAGTGCCTGGCCGCACCTCCCGAACTCACCTATCAATCAAACGGCACCGGCCTGCTGAACCTGCCCTCGGGCATGGTTCCGGTTCTGAAGCTCGGCGAACAGATCCTCGGGGCCAAGGGAGCGCTCGACCGTCACATCGTGATCGTCGAACACGCGGGCCACCGGCTCGGCCTCGTGGTCGACGCGCTCATCGGCGACACCCCGGTCGTGGTCAAGTCCATCGGGCACGCGCTCCGAAGCGCCACCAGCATCTTCGGCGCGGCCATCCTCGGAGACGGCTATGTCGGCCTGATCCTCGACATCCCCGACATCATGAAGCGCACCATGGCCCTGCGCGCGCAGGCCTCCTGACGAAACCCGAAAGAAGACGCCCATGACCTTCACCCGTCCTTCCCTGAGCGCCCCGGCCCCGGTCGCGGCCAAGATCGCCACCCTGTCCATGCTGCGATGCCAGATCGGGAAAGGTCAGTACCTGATCCCGCTCGCCAAGGTGCTGGAGATCATCCGCTACGTCACCCCCACCCCGGTGCCGCAGACTCCTCCCTGGGTGAACGGGGTGATGAACCTGCGCGGCCGGGTCATCCCCGTCATCGATCTCGCGGTGAAGTTCTCCGAGGCCCCGAGCGTCCCCGACGAGTGGACCTGCATCGTGCTCGTGGAAGTCGAACTCCAGGGAGAGACCACCACCCTCGGGCTCGTCACCACCCTGGTCAGCGAGATCCACGACCTGCAGCCGAAGGATCTCGAGCCGCCGCCCACGGTCGGCACCCAGATCCGGGTTGAGTTCCTGCAGGGGCTCTTCAAGCTCGAACAGGGTTTCGCGCTTGCCCTCGACCTGGACCGCGTTCTTTCCTCGCACGAGCAGGTCGCGGTCAGGGATCTCGCGAGCGAGGGACAGTCGTAGTGCCATCCGACCCCGCGTCTCCTCCCGGCCCGGCCGCCCGCTAGGCGCAAGATGGAGCGTGACATCCGCCCTCCGGTCGAGGACCCCAACGCTCCCCCCGAACTCGGCCCGCGCGAGTTCGAACAGATCCGCAAGCTGATGGAAAGCGAGACCGGCGTCCATCTGACCGAGGCCAAGGGCGCGCTGGTCATGGCCCGCCTCGGCCGGAGGCTGCGCGAACTGCGGCTCCGCTCCTACCGAGACTACCTCGCTCATCTCAAGGCCAACCCGGCCCAGGAGACCGCGGAACTTGTGGACCGCCTTCTCACCAACGAGACCAGGCTCTTCCGCGAGGGCTGGCAGTTCGACTACCTCGAGCAGACCATCGTGCCCCTCTGGCGCAAGGAGGCGAGCGCAAGCCTCGACCGGGGCCTGAAGATCTGGTCGGCCGCCTGCTCCACCGGCGAGGAACCCGCGAGTCTCGCCGCGGTCTTCGAGAGCCGTTTCCCGGCGGCCGAGGGCTACCGGGTCTCAATCCTCGCCACCGACCTCTCGACCCGCGCTCTCGCCGCCGCGCGCACCCTGACCTTCCCGATCGCCCGCGCCAAGGACGTGCCCGCGGCCTACGCGCGCCAGTTCGAGGAGGTGGGCGCCGATCGCGTGCGGCTGCGGCCGCAGGCGGCCCGGCTCGTCCAGTTCCAGCCCATGAACCTCCTCTCGCCCAGCGTGCCCGCGTCGAACTTCGATCTCATCCTCTGCCGGAACGTGCTGATCTACTTCCCCCGCGACACCAAGCGGCTGGTGATCGACCACATGTGGCGCGCGCTCAAGCCCGGCGGATTCCTGTTCGTGGGGCACGCCGAGAGCCTGGTGGGCGTGATCGAAGGCCAGCGGCCGGTGAAGCCCGCCATCTACCGCAAGCCGCCGGGCGTCAAGCCATGATCGAGGTCCTCGTGGTCGACGACTCCGCGGTGGTCCGCCAGACCCTGAAGGAGCTGCTGGAGCGGACGGGCGAGTTCTCGGTGAGCCTCGCCGCCGACCCCTTCATCGCCGAGCGCCGGATCGCCCTCAAGCGGCCGCACGTGATCGTGCTCGACATCGAGATGCCGGGCATGGATGGCCTCACCTTCCTCACCCGGCTCATGGCCACCGATCCCCTTCCCGTGGTCATCTGTTCGGCTCGGGCCGGCGAGGACGCGGCGGTCGCCATCGAGGCCCTGGCGCGGGGGGCCATCGACGTCCTGCCCAAGCCGCGGCTGGGAGTGAAGGATTTCCTGAGCGATACCTCCATGCTGCTCGTGGACACCGTCCGCGCGGCGGCCCAGTCGAAGCGGGCCGCGGCCGCGATCCGGCCGTTCCGCGCCCCGGTCACCGAGATTCCAAGGGGCGTCGCGGCCACCTGGGCGGTCGCCATCGGGGCCTCGACCGGAGGCACGGAGGCGCTCGCCATCGTCCTCGGCGCCCTTCCGCGGGATTCCCCCGCGGTCCTCGTGGTCCAGCACATGCCCGAGGGATTCACGAAAGCCTTCGCGGGCCGCTTGAACGGCCTGTCCGCGATGCAGGTGAAAGAAGCGGAGGATGGCGATCCGATCCGGCAGGGCGAAGTGCTGCTCGCCCCGGGGAACCGGCACCTGAGCGTGGCGCGGGACGGCGCGCGCCTCGTGGCCCGGGTGGACCTGGCGCCTCATGTGAATCGCCACCGGCCGAGCGTCGATGTGCTGTTCCGCTCCGTGTCGGAGACCTTCGGATCGCGAAGCGTCGGAGTCCTCCTCACCGGCATGGGCAAGGACGGCGCCGCCGGGCTCCTGGAGATGAAGATTCGCGGGGCCCAGACCATTGCCCAGGACGAGACCACGTCGATCGTCTTCGGAATGCCCAAGGAAGCGATCGCCCTCGGCGCCGCCTCGAGAATCCTGCCCCTTCAGAACATCGGGCCGGGGATCCTCGACCTCCTGCCCCGCGCCTGACCAGGGGCTCCTTCGCCTAGACGCCGGCCGGGCCCTTGAGCATGTCGATGAAGCCGCGCAGGGTCGCGAGC
>DAORUA010000358.1:0-4160 GCA_035432945.1 Vicinamibacteria bacterium
CGGCCGCCACCGCCCGCGCGCCACTCGCGGTGGACATCGGGGGCCTGGTGGAGGTCGGCGCCACCAAACCCGGCCTGACGCGCATCGGGTCCGACAAGTGCAAGCTCTGCCACAAGGTCCAGTTCACGTCCTGGGCCGCGACCGCCCACGCCGCCCGTACCCCGCCCCTTGACTGTGAGTCCTGCCACGGCGCGGGAAGCGAATACAAGACTCTCGCGATCATGAAGGATGCGAAGAAGGCGCGAGCCGCGGGTCTGGTGACGCCGGTTCGCGCGTTCTGCGCAAAATGCCACTCGACGGGATGGAGCGATGACCTTCTGAAGCGAGCGCACGCTCACAAAGCCGGGGTCTGACGCGGATCGAAAGACCGGACCCGGCTGCCGCCGCCCCGCAGAACGAGAAAAGCTCCAGGGCATTGAGGCGCGTGAAGGAGTCGTTGACCCCTTCGGGCACGGTGGCAGCCTGGACGGCCCCGCGACTGGGGCCCGTTCTGCAACCGCGCGCCGTCTGACCTTGTCTTATAGAACGAGGAGACAAGACGAATGAGCTACACACTCGGCGATGGCATGGTTGCGCTGGCCCTGGCGGCGGGAGTCGTGGGTTGTCTGCAGGTGATACACCAGAGCCGAAGGAAGCGGCTGGAAGTCATTCATCAGGAAAGGCTTGTGGCGATGGAGAAGGGAATACCCCTGCCCGAGCTTCCCCTGGAGCCGACGCGGGATCCTCGGGATCCCGACCCGGACCATGTAATTCCGATTCTCGGAACCGTCCTGCTCAGCCTGTCCCTGGGAACCATGATCGTGCTCTACCTGACGCTTTCGGAGGCGCGCAGTGGTCTGTGGGTGTCCCCCCTGCCATTCGCCTTCCTCGGAGCGGGCCTGCTTGTCTTCCACTTTCTGAGACAAGATGCTGCGCGCTGATGGCGGAGGATGTCGATTCCGAACTCGTGGCCCGCGCGCAAGGCGGCGATGAGAGCGCTTTCGCAGAGCTCTTCCGCCGACACAGCGAGCGGGTTTTCCGGCTCGCTCTCTCGATTCTGGGGCGCGGCTTCGAAGCGGAAGCGGAGGATGTGGCGCAGGAGGTCTTTCTGAAGGTGCATCATGCGCTCGCGTCCTTCCGGGGCGAGTCGAAAGTCGGTTCCTGGATCTATCGCATCACTTTCAACCAGACGATGAACCTGAAGGCACGGGCTCGGTACCGAAAGCCTCACCTGGATGACAGCGCGCTGTCCGGCGCCGCGTCAGCGGAGCTCGGACCGCACTCCACGCTGGAGACGGCACAGCGCGACCAGGTCCTTGCGGAGTGCATCGAGACCCTGCCCGACGTCTACCAGTCCGCCCTGCGCCTGTACTACTGGCTCGACGCCAGCGTGGCCGAGGTGGCTGATCTCCTCGACCTTCCCGAGAACACGGTCAAGTCGTATCTCCACCGGGCTCGCCAGCTGCTCGATGGGATGCTGAAGGAGAGGGGGTATTCGCATGCCTGACCTGGACGGGCGACAGACCGAAATGGACCGCGTATTGCGGCGATCCCTGGCCGCCCCTGTGCCGCGCCTGTCGCCGGACTTCCAGGAGCGCCTGTCCCGCGAGGTGCGCCGACGCACCTCCCCGCCTCACCCATTCGGGCCGATCCTGCTCATCGGCTACGGCGCGGTGGCGGCCTCGACCTCCATCGTGGTGATGCGCGGCCAGGGGCTCAGCTGGGGCACGATCGCGGCAATGACGCTTGGTTCCCTCGCCACGCTGGAGCTGGCGCGCCGATTCCGACCCGGGCCGTGGCGATGGCAGCCGGGTCGAGCCCGTAGGGCCTGACCGGAGTCGCTCAAGTACGCGTTGGGTCGAGTGGTTGCGGCGGATCTGGTCCACGGCCCGGCCGTTCGTGGGGCGAATGTAGAAGGACTTGAACCGGTCCCCGGCGTGACATCGAAGGCGAGGCCGATGAAACCCCGCGCGTCCGCACGCGCCCCTTCGTCGAGGAGGCCGGCCACATCGACCTCGATCGAACCGTTGAGGAAGCTCGTCCCGGGAAGGAGCGCCAGGAACTCGGTCCCCGCGGCGGAGCCCGCCGCCACCCGGCCGCGAACGCGGGTGGCGGGCTGCCCGCGATAGCTCGCGGTGGTGATCTCGACGTTGATGGGCTTGAGGTCCGCGGGGGCGTCGAGGTTCGTGGCCCGAGACCCGTCGGCCGCGGCCAGGGCCAAGGCCAGCCCGAGCAGTCGCCTGGTCATTTCTTCAACTGGATGTCTTGAGTGCAGCGCCAAACTCCCTGGCCGTCGCGCGCGAGGGGCTGAATCGAAAAGCCGCTGTCCTCCGTGGCCGCCCGCTCCCGGATTCGCTGATCCACGAGGGGATCCTCGGCGAACACGATCTCGAAGATCCGCTCCTTGAATCCCGGCGCGTTCACGACGTAGTGAATATGCGCGGGATTCCGCGTGTTCGGGTACGAGCCAGGCTTGATGGTGCTGAACTCGTAACGCCCTTCCGGGTCCGTCCGCATGTAGCCGCGCAGCCGCGGCGTGCGGCTGTCATTCACCGGCTTCGAGTAGATCCCGTCCCTGTCGGTCTGGTAGACATAGAGAGACACTCCCGCGAGGGGCGTCCGCCCGTCCGGTCCCACGACCCGGCCCGCGACGACCATTTGTTCGCCCGGTTCATCCCTGCCGGCGATCGTGATTCGAGCCGGCGCCCCCTTTTCCGCGATCAGCGGCGCCGGGGCGTCGGAGCCGAGGGTCAACATCAACAGTCCGAGTGGCAGATTCATGCGTGTCCTCCACCGGCCCCTCCTTCAAGCCTCGTGCCAATCGGGAATGTCCCCCGGGGTCCTCTCCTGGAGCCCGGGCCGTCCGGGTTTGGGACCGACCCTTCCCGTAAGCGGACGTGATCCTGGCCCGGGCCCCCGAACCCTACTGCCGCTTGAGTCTCGTTCGTCCGAACTCACCCCAACTGCCGTCGGGGCGCTTGAGACTGTCCACGACCTGCAGTTCTCCGCCCTCGACCAGGGAGTAATCGGTCTTCCCCGACTCACCCCACAGCGCCGTCAGCGACGACCCTTCCGCGGCCTCCGTCGCCACGATGGAGTGCCTCGCGCCCTGGGAGTCCCACCAGCTTGCGGTGAAACCGCCTGCGACCCTCGGCTCGTAGACCGCGGAACCTTCGAAGACATCGCGGCGGGGACCCTGCATCACGTTCCGCCAATGAAGCCGGATCCCGGACCCGACACCCCGGTCCACCCGCAGTTCCACGTGCGATTCCCGGCGCATCACGGAACCCGAGCCGATCCACGCCCCGGCGATGCGGCCGAAGAACCCGGGGAGATCGATCGGAGCAGCGGACGCCGGGTGGTAGCGCCCATCGAACGAAGTCGTCCACGTCCTCCCTTCGTCGGGCGATGTCTCCCAGAGCTGTCGCACCACTCCGGCGCCCTCGGAGCTCCAGGAGATACGGTTGAGAGTCGGGCCCTTTTGCCGGGGGTCCGACGCGGGCGTGGTTCCTTCCATCACCATTCGGCCGTCGATAAGCCCGCCGGAAAGCTCCAGGCGCAGGCCGCTCGTATCCGTCCAGGTCTGGTGCCAGCGGCCGTCGGGGCCAACCGAGTTCAGCGACCTTCCCGTGTAGCCGCCCCCGGCCGAGGCCCAGGTCTCCTGGAGAAAGCAATCCCCCACCCTCTCGATTCGGTTCGTGCCCGCGAACTTGCCCGTCGCGTCCACGACATCCCACTGGCCCACCCAGAAGTCGAAGTGTCGATGGACCGGACTCGAGCACGGGACCGCGGGCTTTGCGGGGACGGGCGGAACCGGCACAGGTTCCTGGAGGCCCGGGAGCAGGGAGGCGAAGAGGAGGGTGGGAAGTACGGTCATTTGAGGGGGTTCTCCATGGATCGGGGGGCCGCCGCCATCCTGATGCAAGGTTGAGGCCGCGACCCCCGGGTACCTTCCAGGGACGCCGGGGCGGGGCCATCTCGACAGGCCAAATGCCTCATTTCGGCCCGCGGGAACGTCTGCTACGGTGGACCGCGAGACGAACGGAGCGAAGCGATGGACGGAAAGACGAATGACCATCTGCAGACCCTGCGCGAGATGCGCAGCCGGGCCGTGCTCGGCGGCGGGGTCAAGCGCATCGAGCAACAGCACGCCCGGGGCAAGCTGACCGCGCGCGAGCGGC
>DAORUA010000359.1:0-4157 GCA_035432945.1 Vicinamibacteria bacterium
TGGGCGATCGGCGAGATGATCGCCGCGGGCGTCACCCTCGCGGTGCTGCCCACCATGGGCTGGCGCGCGGTGTTCTTCGTGGGCATCCTGCCCGCGCTCGCGGTCCTGTGGATCCGGAAAGACGTGCCCGAGTCGGAGATCTGGCTGGCGCGCGGCAAGGAGAAGCCGGTCTCGCTGAGCGCGATGTGGCGGCCCGACATCCGCTGGAAGGGCGTGCTCGCGACTTTGATGAATGCCTGCGCGATGTTCGGCTACTGGGGCCTGTTCACCTGGATCCCCGGGTATCTGGCCCTCTCGGAGAAGGACGGCGGGCGCGGGCTCGGCATCGTGGCCTCGCTGACCTGGGTGCTCTTCATGGCGCCCGGCAAGTGGCTCGGGTACGTCCTCTTCGGTTTCTCGGCGGACAAGTTCGGGAGGAAGAGGAGCTACGTCGTCTACCTGGTCGTGGCCGCCATCCTCGTGCCCATCTTCGGCATGACGAAGAGCCTGACCGCCCTGCTGATCCTCGGGCCGTTCGTCGGCTTCTTCGGCACCGGTTACTTCTCGGGCTTCGCGGCCATCGCCTCGGAACTCTTCCCCACCGAAATCCGCGCGACCGCCATGGGCCTGAGCTACAACATCGGCCGCGGTTTCTCGGCGCTTGCCCCCTTCGTGGTCGGGGCGATCGCCAAGGAGTATTCCTTCATGGCCGCGTTCCTGCTTCTCGCCGCCGCCTTCCTGGCCGCAGCGCTGCTTGCGCTGGCCCTTCCGGAAACGAAGGGCAAGGCGCTCGAGTAGCTAAGGCAGGGACTTGAGGTACGCGGTGATGGCCTCGGCGTCCTCGGGCTTCAGCGTGTAGGCGGGCATGGGCGGGCCGGACCTCTTGTCCCTTGGAGTCTTCCCGGTCTGGAGAAACTTCGCGATTCCCTCGTACTTCCAGTTCGTCCAGAGTTTGCTCGTCGAGGTGATGTCGGGCGCCTTCTGATGCCAGTCCTCGATGGGCTTTGCGGGGATGCCGACGAGGGTGGCGCCCTTCATCCAATTCGCCCGGTCGAACGTGCCGTCGGGGAGCGTGGGAGTGTGGCACTCCTGACAGCGTGCGACCTCTTCCGCGAGGTACCTGCCGCGTTCGATGCGGGTTTCCTTCTTTGGATCGGTCTTCGGGTCCTGCGCCAGAGCGGCGGTGGAGATCGCCGCGACGGCCAGGCCCGCCACCGAGATGAGGAGGAGTTTCGGGAAGGCGTTCGTTTTCATGGTGGTGGCGGGAGCATGGCACGACCGCGCGCGCGAACCAAGCGTTGGGCGGGCCGCTGCCCCTTAAGACGGTCTTCAGAGTCGGACGGCCGCGGTTGGCACGAGCCTTGCTCCCCGATGGCTCGTCGTTCAACCCGTCACCAGGAGGAGTCACATGACCAAACTCAGCAGAATCGCGATACTTTCCCTGGCCGCCTTCACTGCGGTGAGCGCGGCCGAAGCGGCTCCGAAGCCCGACGCCAACAAGGAGCCCTCTCTCGAGAAGGCCGTGCGGGAGAAGCTCGGCGGCCTCGTCTATTACGGCGTGTTCGACATTCTTCAGTATCAGGTGAAGGACGACGGCACGGTGGAACTCTCCGGCTACGCGTTCCGCGATTCCCTGAAGAAGGAGGCCGAGGACGCGGTCTCGAAGGTGCCCGGCGTCAAGCAGGTCGTGAATCGGATCGAGGATCTGCCCTGGGGCGTCCAGGACGACGAGATCCGCGCCAAGGTGTACCTCACCATCTATCGCGACGCCTCCCTGTCGCGCTATGGAACGTCCACCGACCAGGCGCTTTCGAACGGCGTCGGCTACGGCCCGGGACGCTTCAGCCCGTTCGGCCCGATGGGTATCGGCAACCCCTTCTTCCCCGGCTTCAACCCCGCGGGCGACTATGCCATCCACATCCTGGTCACCAACGGCGACGTGATCCTGGTGGGCGATGTGGACAACGTGGGCGACAAGCACCTGGCCGCGATCAAGGCCCGCGGGGTGTTCCCGGTGAAGAAGGTCTTCAACGAGCTCACGGTCAAGGGCCGGAAGCCGGAGGTCCCCGAGCCGCAGGCCCGGCCCACGAAGCGCGGGACGGTCGCGATCGCCGACTAGGCCGCCGCAGGCACAAAAAGCGACGCCCCGAAGACCGTTGCGCTGGTCTCCGGGGCGTCTGGTCGTCCTTTGGAGGGGAAGGCCGACTTCGGAACGAGTTACATCTTGGGCAGGATGACCGCGTCGATCACGTGGATCACGCCGTTGCTGCACGCGATGTCCGTCTTGACGACGTTCGCGCCGTCCACCTTGACGCCCTTGGTCGTGTCGATGGTGACGCTGCTGCCCTGAACGGTCTTGGCGCCCTTGAGCTTCACCACGTCCGCGGCCATCACCTTGCCGGGAACCACGTGGTAGGTCAGGATCGCGGTGAGCTTGGCCTTGTCCTTGAGCAGGCCCTCGAGCGTGCCCGCGGGGAGCTTGGCGAAAGCTTCATCGGTGGGAGCAAAGACGGTGAACGGACCCGCGCCTTTGAGGGTATCGATGAGGCCGGCCGCGGTCAGGGCGGTGGCGAGGGTCTTGAAGCTGCCCGCGGCCACCGCGGTGTCGACGATGTCCTTGGGGGCATCGGCGGCCTGGGCGGAGGTTCCGAGAACGGCGACGGCGGCGAGTGCGGCGAGGAGGGTTCGGCGATTCATGGCTTGTCTTGATTCCTTTTCTTTGATGGAGGGGGGGCCGGCGGCTCTGGTTGCGGATTCCGCCGGGTTTTCCGGGAGGCCGGTCGGAGGGCGACCTTGCCCGCCTCCAACCTCGAAAAGGACTTTAGAACAGCTTTCTAGTATTTGTCAAGCTTTTGCGTAGATATTGCAAAATCACTCACGACGACTCACTCAGCGTGCCCAGGGTGAGGCCCAGGTAGGCCTTCGCGTTTTCGAAGCAGACCTTGCGGACCGCCCGTGCGAGCAGGTCGCGGTCGTCGGGCAGCAAGCCCGATCGCACGTCGTTGCCCAGGAGATTGCAGACCAGGCGGCGGTAGTACTCGTGCCTGGAGTAGGAGAGGAAGCTCCGCGAGTCCGTGATCATCCCCACGAAGCGGGAAAAGAGCCCGAGGTTCGAAAGAGCGCGCAACTGCGCCTCCATCCCGTCCTTCTGATCGAGAAACCACCAGGCCGCTCCGTACTGCATCTTCCCTGGCACCGACCCGTCCTGGAAGTTGCCGATCATGGACGCGAACAGCTCGTTGTCCCGCGGGTTCAGGTTGTAGAGGATGGTCTTCGCGAGCCGGTTGGAATCGTCGAGGCGGTCGAGGAAGCGCGCGAGGGGCGAGGCCTGGTCGAAATCGCCGATGGAATCGAAGCCCTTGTCGGGCCCGAGCGTCCGGCGCGCGCGCGCGTTGGCGTTGCGCAGGGCGCCGAGGTGGAACTGCTGGACCCAGCCGCGGTGGTGGTCGAGCAGGGCGAGATGGTGCAGGAGGGCGGACTTCAGCTTCTCGGCGGCGCCGCTCTCGAGGGAACGGCCGCGACGGACCTGGTCGAAGGCGACCTCGATCTCGGCGTCGGTGAACGCCTCCGCGGACATCCGTTCGAGGCCGTGATCCGATGCGCGGCAGCCGTGGTCGTGGAAGAAGGTGTGCCGCCGCTCGAGGGTCGTCATGAACTGCGACCAGGTGCTGATGCTCGTCCCGTCTCTGGCCTCGAGCGCCGCGACCCAGGCGTTCCACTGCGCGGGGTTCTCCACCGCGAGCGCCTTGTCCGGCCGCCAGGTCGGATACACCCGCGTCGCGGGACCCTTCCGCTTCGCGAGTTCCGCGTGGTGCTCGAGCGAGTCCACGGGGTCGTCGGTGGTGCACACCGCGGCCACGCGGAACTGCTTCAGCAGGCCGAGGGTCGTGAAATCATCGTCCTGGAGGCGCGCGGTCGTCCGGTCGTAGATCGACCGGGCGGTCTTCTCATTGAGCGCCTCTTCGATGCCGAAGGGCCGCTTCAACTCCATGTGGGTCCAGTGGTAGAGCGGATTCCGGATGGTCTCGGGCACCGTCTTCGCCCACGCCTCGAACTTCTCGAAGTCGGTGGCGTCGCCCGTGCAGTAGCGCTCAGCCACGCCGTTCGCGCGCATGGCCCGCCACTTGTAATGATCGCCATCGAGCCAGATCTCCGTGATCGACCGGAACCGGTGGTTC
>DAORUA010000360.1:0-4144 GCA_035432945.1 Vicinamibacteria bacterium
CTGGTGAACCTGCCCGCGAAGCTCTCCTTCTCGACCGCGATCTTCGGCCGTCAGGGCGGGATCTATCCGATCAACATCACCAACACGCTCGGCGCGGACGGGTCGCAGCGGATCCTCGCCACCGCGATCGACGCCCAGAGGTATGACGACCTCTGGAACCTCGATCTCCGCCTCGCCTGGAACTCCAGGGTGGGTCGGGTCACCATCACACCCTCGGTGGAGCTCTTCAACGCGCTCAACAACGACGTGGTTCTCTCCCGCGCCCGCAACGCGAACGCCGCGTCGATCGGCCGGGTCGAGGAAGTGATCAGCCCGCGGATCCTCCGCCTGGGCGCCCGGCTGTCCTTCTAGTCGTCCGACGTCCTGGCCGGTCCCGGAGCATCGGGGCCGGCCTTTTTTCTTTTGGGAGAGGCTTCGACCGGTCCGCCCGGGCAGTCGGGCGATAATTGCCGCCCATGTCCAAGAAACGCGTCGACGAGGCCGTCTCCGAGAGCCTGGATCTCAAGAAGCGGTTCTTCGAGATCCACGCCGAGGGCCTGGTCGCCCTCGCCGACGTGATCGCGGACCGGGTGCGGAAGGGCGGAAAGGTCCTGGTCTTCGGCAACGGCGGCTCGGCCGCGGACGCCCAGCACTTCGCGGGGGAACTGGTGGGGCGCTTCACCAAGGAGGGTCCGCCCATCCCGGCCCTGGCCCTCACCACCGACACCTCCATCATCACCGCGGTGGGCAACGACTACGGCTACGAGCACATCTTCAAGCGGCAGCTCGAAGCGCACGGGCGCCCGGCCGACGTGGCCGTCGCCATCAGCACCTCCGGCAATTCGAGGAACGTGCTCGAGGCGATCCATGTCGCGAAGAACCGCGGCCTCCTGACCGTGGGCATGACCGGCGAAGGCGGCGGGAAACTCGCGACCCTGGTCGATCACCTCTTCGCGGTTCCGTCGAAGGACACCCCGCGGATCCAGGAGGTCCACCACCTCATGAACCACATCCTCTGCGAGCTTCTCGAAGAGCGTCTCCGGTGAGTTCGAAGAAGCTGCCGGCGCGCAAGGTCCGTGCCCCGCGCCCGCTCGACCTCTCGAAGGTCCGGACCTACCCTCTCGACTCGCGGGTGAGCAAGGTGAGCGTCAAGGACTTCGGAAGGCCCCATGTCCGCGGATCGCGGTTCTCCGCCTTCGCCGCCTCTCTTCCGAAGATCCTGGCCGCGGACCAGCTCCGCGCGGTGGCCGAAAACATCGCGCGCGGGCGCGATCGACGGCGTCCCCTCATCTGGGGGATGGGCGCCCACGTCCTCAAGGTCGGCCTCGCTCCACTGATCATCGACCTGATGGAGCGCGGCTTCATCACCGCGGTCGCGCTCAACGGCGCGGGGATCGTCCACGACTTCGAAACCGCGATCGCCGGCCAGACCTCTGAGGAAGTGGACGCGGTCCTCGGCAGCGGCGAGTTCGGCATGGCCCGCGAAACCGGGGAAGAGATCAACCGGGCGATCGTCCTCGGGGACAAGGACGGTCTCGGCCTCGGCGCCTCGGTGGGCCGGTACATCGAACGGCGGCGCGGCACGAAGTTCAAGCGCCTCTCCATCCTCGCCGCGGCGTGGCGCCTCGGGATTCCGGCCACCGTGCACGTCGCGATCGGCACCGACATCGTCCACATGCATCCCTCGTGCGATCCGGCCGCGGTCGGCCGGGCCTCGCACCTCGATTTCCGGATCCTGGCCGGGGAAGTCGCGCGCCTCGGCGGGGGAGGCGTGTACCTCAACATCGGCTCCGCGGTGCTCCTGCCGGAAGTCTTCTTGAAGGCCGTGACCCTGGCCCGGAACCTGGGCCACACGATCAGGGATTTCACCACCGCAAACTTCGATTTCATACAGGGTTACCGGCCGAACACGAACGTGGTCAACCGGCCCACCAAGGGAGTGGGCCGCGGCTATTCGCTCACCGGCCACCACGAGATCATGATCCCCCTCCTCGCCGCCATGCTGGTCGAGGCAGACCGGGGACGGCCCTAGAGCCAGGCCGCCGTCCGCGCCGGGGGCGCCCGCGTCTTACCAGGCGCCCGCAGTCCATTACCGCCCCGCGGCCGGGACTCGCTAGCATTCGCACGCACTCCATCCAGGCACCAAGGAACGACACCAAAATGGCCAAAAGAATCTTTCTCTTCCTGCTGACGAACATCGCGGTCGTCGTCACGATCTCGACCATTCTGAGCGTCCTCGGGGTTCGCCCGGGCGACGGCCTCGGTCCGCTCGCCATCTTCTGCCTGATCTGGGGCATGGGCGGCGCCTTGATCTCGCTCGCGATCTCGCGCTGGATGGCCAAGCGCGCCATGGGCGTCCAGCTCGTGGACGGCAACACCGGGAACGCGGACGCCGACTGGCTCTATCGGACGGTGGAGAAGCTGGCCCAGCAGGCGAACCTCCCCATGCCCGAGGTCGGGATCTACAACTCGCCCGAGGTGAACGCCTTCGCCACCGGGCCCTCGAAGAAGCGGAGCCTGGTGGCGGTGTCGACGGGAATCCTGCGCGCCATGAAGCGCAACGAGCTCGAAGCGGTGCTGGCCCACGAGATGTCCCACATCGGAAACGGCGACATGGTGACCATGACCCTGCTCCAGGGCGTGATGAACGCCTTCGTCATGTTCGCGGCGCGCATCATCGCTTCCATCGTGGCCAGCCAGTCGAAGAGCGATCGCGGCTCCGACGGGATCTATTTCCTGGTGCGGATCGTGGTCGAGATCGTCCTCGGCATCGCCGGGTCGCTCGTCACCGCGTGGTTCTCTCGCTACCGCGAGTTCCGCGCGGACGCGGGCGGAGCGTCGCTTGCCGGCACCGGGAACATGGTGGCCGCCCTCCAGCGCCTGGCCGAGGGGCCGCAGGGCGTCGATCCGAGGGCGCCCGCGCTCGCGAGCTTCAAGATCTCGGGCGCGCCCAAGTTCATGGCGCTCTTCTCGACCCACCCGCCCCTCGAAGTCCGCATCGCCGCCCTGCGCAACCAGGGGTCGAACTAAACTGCAGCGCCTGCGTATTTCCTGAGCAGGCGCACTTTATCGCCCTGCGGAGGGACACGACATGGTCGATCTGAAAGGTTTCATCAAGAGCCAGCTGCTGGAGATCATCCAGTGGCAGGATGACTCTCGCGACACCATTTCCTGGCTCTTCCCCGACGACGACAAGGAAATCAAGAACGGCGCGCAGCTCATCGTGCGCGAGTCGCAGCTGGCGCAGTTCGTCTACCTGGGCCAGTTCGGCGACACGTTCTTCCCGGGCAAGCACACCCTGACCACCGACAACATTCCCGTGTTGTCGCGGCTCAAGGGCTGGAAGTATGGCTTCGAGTCTCCCTTCAAGGCCGACGTCTACTACGTCAACACGCGCCTCTTCACCGGGAACAAGTGGGGCACCGCCAATCCCATCATGATGCGGGATCCCGACTTCGGCATCGTCCGCGTCCGGGCCTACGGCACCTACGACTTCCGGGTCGTGGATCCGAAGGTCTTCCTGAAGGAAGTGGCGGGCACCGACAACAACTTCCGGATCGACGAGTTCGCGGACACCATGCGCTCGCGCCTGGTTTCCATGTTCTCCGACTCGCTCGGGGCCGCGAAGATTCCCGTGGTGGGCCTGGTCGGCCGCTACGGCGAACTGGGCGACGCCCTGCTAAACGTCATCAATCCGAAGATCCGCGAGAAGTACGGCCTCGAGCTCTCGACCTTTCTGATCGAGAACGTTTCCGTGCCGCCCGAGGTCGAGCAGGCCATCGACAAGAAGGGCGCCATGGCGACCCTCGGCAATCTCAACGACTACGTGAAGTACCAGATGGGGCAGTCGGTGGTTCAGCCCGGGGGTGCTTCCGGCGGCGCCGGCGGTCCCATGGAGATGGCGATGGGCTTTGCCATGGCCCAGCAGATGATGCAGGGGATGGCCGCGGGGTCCGCTCCATCCGCCGGGGCGTTCGCTCCGGCGGCTGCGGCGCCTGCTGCTCCTGTGGCATCGGGGATCCCGGAGCTTTTGGGGCCCGCGGACGCCGCGAAGCTCATGGGCGTTTCGGAAGCCGACGTGATCGCGACCATCGAGTCGGGCGACTTGAAGGCCAAGAAGATCGGTTCGCAGTTCCGGATCACGCGGGCGGCCCTGGACGCGTTT
>DAORUA010000361.1:0-4136 GCA_035432945.1 Vicinamibacteria bacterium
CAGGGGGCCGGTGATCGCCGCCAGGTCGGGAACGTGCTCGGGAATGAGCAGGGGGGTGAGGAGCAGGAACACGAAGCATCCCGCGTCGAAGAGGATGGCCCCCCGCCGGTCGAGGAGGAGGGTCGAGCCGAGGATGCCGATGATCAGGTACGAGAAGGTGGTGCGCGGATCGGCGCCCGAGAGCACGGTGACCAGCGTGGTCATCGGGAACATCAGCAGGGTCAGAGTCGCGGCCAGCGAGTAGCGACCCGCGCGATTCAGCAGGGCGGCGGAAAGGAGGAACGCGTACCCGTACCAGGGCAGCTTGTAGCCCGGCTGGGTCAGAACGGAGATCACGTCCCCCACGCCGAAGACCACGATCATGAGCAGGAGGAAGGTTCCGAGCAGCTTCGTGCGCCGCCGGGTTTCAGGGTCCGGCGTGGCAGAGCGTCCGGGGCCGCCCGTGGTCACGGTTTCGTCGTACCTTCGCGGGGTGGGTCGGGCGCGGAGACGGGGTGCGCCACTGGGCCTCGATTCTAGATCGCCTCGAAAGTCGGGGGCCCGACCGGCCTTCCCACATCCGAGGAGACTCCGTTCGAAACCGGACACCCGCGGGGGCTCACCCCCGCCTGTCGCGTGCCTCCCCGGCCTCCAGGGCCTTCCCTGCGGCGCAACGATGGGGTGGCACGGCCATTGCTCTCGCCCCCGCTCCATGTCGCTCATTTCTGATGTCCGTCTGGCCCTGCGGTCCCTGCTGAAGCATCGCGCCTTCAGCGGCATGGCCGTGCTCATCCTGGCTCTCGGCATCGGGGCCAACACCGCGATCTTCAGCGTGGTGAGCGCAGTCCTGATCCGCTCGCTGCCGTACGGAGACCCGGCCTCCCTCGTCACGGTGTTCGGGGATGGGGTCGCTCGCGGCCAGGGCGGCCGGATGCCGGTGACCGCGGGCGACTTCGCCTGGTGGCGCGAGCGGGTCCGGACCTTCTCCGGCCTCGCCGCGCTTCGCAACGAGAGCCGCCGCATCACCAGCGTCGAGACGCCCGTGGTTCCCCTGGTCCACGCCGTCACCGCGAATTACTTCGATGTCCTGGGCGCGCCGCCGGCGCTCGGCCGGGGCTTCCGGCCCGGCGAGGACGAGCCGGGCCGCACGAAGGTCGTGGTCCTTGCCTACGGAATCTGGCAGAGCATCTACGCGGGGGATCCTTCGGTGATCGGAAGAAGCATCGATCTCGACGGCGAGCCTCACACCGTGGTGGGCGTGATGGGCCGGGAGTTCTTCAGCGCGCACCTCTTCTCGAACGTGCAGCCCGGCCTCTTCATTCCCAAGGCCTTCTCGCTCCTCCGCGACGAGCACGCGACGCGCGACATCGTCGTCTACGGCCGCCTGGCTCCGGGCCGGACTGTGGCGGCGGCCCAGGCCGAGATGGCCTCGATCACCGCCGACATCGCGCGGCAGCATCCGGACACCAACGATCGCTGGAGCGCTGCGGTCGTGCCCATCCGCGAACTCGCGGTCGGGCAGTTCGGGCCCACCGGGGTGATCCTGCTGGCCGCGGTGTCGCTCGTGCTCCTGATCGCCTGCGCCAACGTCGCGAATCTGACCCTGAGCCGCGCGACCGAGCGATCGCGCGAGGTGGCCCTCCGGGTGGCGCTCGGGGGCAGCCGGGGCCGGATCGTCTCGCAGTTGGTCACCGAGAGCCTGCTGATCTCCCTGGCCGGCGGCGCGCTCGGCGCGCTGATCGCGTTCGCGGCGAAGGATCCGCTCGCCCGCATGATCCCGGCCCAGGCGGGCGTGCCTTTCCTCGACCGTGTGAGCGTCGATGGCGCCGTGCTCGCCTTCACCCTCCTCATTTCCCTGGCCTCGGGCCTGCTCTTCGGCCTCTTCCCGGCGCGCGAAGCCACCCGCGTCGATCTCGTCGACATCCTTCGCGAAGGCGGGCGCAGCCAGGTCTCCTCCCGGGGCCGCCGCTTCCGCAACGGCCTGGTGGTGGCCGAGGTCGCCTTGGCCGTGGTGGTGGCCGCCGGCGCCCTTCTGATGGTTCGGAGCTTCGACGGACTGCAGGGAATCTCGCCCGGGTTCGATGTCGAGCGCGTCCTCACCTTGCGGACCTCGCTTCGTGGTGACGATTTCGCGACGCCCGCGTCCCGGGTGGCCCACTTCGAGGAGCTGAAGCGTCGTCTCGAAGCAATCCCCGGGATTGCCCGGGTCACGGCCACGAGCTTCGAGCCGCCCATGCCCGCGGCCGGCGTGTTCGGGGGAGCGAGGCTCTCCCTTCCCGGCGTGCCGGATGACGCGGCCTCGGCCCCCTCCGCGGTCGCGAGCATCGTCATGCCGGACTTCTTTGAAACCCTCGGCGTCCCGGTGATCAAAGGGCGGGGCATCACCGCCGACGACCGGTCGGACTCGCGCCGCGTGGCGGTCATCAATCGCGCGATGGCCGACAAGTATTTCCCCGGGGTCGATCCGCTCGGACGCACGTTCGCCCTTTACGGCCCGAACGCTCCGCAGATGCAGATCGTGGGCGTCGTGGGCGACGTGATGAGCGCCGGGACCGACCCGAGGCCGCGGCCGGTCTTCTACACGCCGTACGCGCAGAATCCGCTTCCGGTCATGACCGTTCTGATGCGCGTGCCCCAGGGGAATCCCATGACGGTGGCGCGCGAGGCCGAGGCCGCCGCCTGGTCGCTGTCCCGCTCCACGAACGTGTATTTCATTCAGACCCTCGCCCGGAAGGTCGAAGACCTCAACTGGCGTCCCCGCCTGGGCGCTTCGCTCCTGGGCGCCTTCGCGCTTCTCGCCCTCCTGCTGGGCGCGGTGGGCATCTACGCGGTGATCTCGTACACCGTTCTGCAGCGACAGACCGAGATCGGCCTGCGCATGGCGCTGGGCGCCAGGGCCTCCGAAGTACTCGCCATGGTCCTGCGCGGAGGACTCGGCCTCACCGCCAAGGGCGTTCTCGCGGGCCTGGTGGCTTCGCTCGGGGCGACGCGCGCGCTCAAGGGCTTTCTCTATGGCGTCTCTCCCACCGATCCCCTGACCCTGGCGTCGGTGGCGGCGATCCTGCTCGTCGTCGCATCCGTCGCGTGCCTGATTCCCGGGCTCCGGGCCAGCCGGCTGAACCCGGGCGTGGTGCTGAAGGAGTAGCTCGAGGCGCGCGCTTTCGATCCGCGGTTAGAGTCCTCGCTTTGGAGGATCTCATGCGGCAATCGACTGGTCGGCTCATCCCGCTCTGCGCCCTGGCGCTCTTCGCGTCCGGGGACGCCCTGGCCGCGCAGAAGCGAGCGGTGGCCCCCGCCTCGTCCCCGGCCGCGATCTACGCGTCCATCGACGGCGCCGCGGAGAAGATCCTCCCGAAGGTCGTGGCCTGGCGTCGCGACTTTCACGAGCACCCGGAGCTCGGCAACCGCGAAGTGCGCACCGCGAAGATCGTGGCCGACGAGTTGCGCTCCCTCGGCTTCGAGGTGAAGACCGGGGTGGCCATGACCGGAGTGGTCGGACTCCTTCGCGGGGGAAAGCCCGGCCCGGTGGTGGCGCTCCGGTCCGACATGGACGGCCTGCCCGTGGCCGAGGAAGTCGACCTGCCCTTCAAGTCGAAGGCGACCGCGCAGTGGGCCGGCCAGCAGACCGGGGTCATGCACGCCTGCGGCCACGACAACCATCTCGCCATCCTGCTCGGAACCGCGCACGTCCTCGCCGGTCTCAAGCCGCAACTTTCGGGGAGCGTGAAGTTCATCTTCCAGCCCGCCGAGGAAGGGCCGCCCCCCGGAGAAGAGGGAGGCGCGGCCCTGATGGTGAAGGAGGGCGTGCTCGGCGACCCGAAGGTCGACGCGATCTTCGGCCTGCACGTCTTTCCCTATGAGACCGGCACCCTGGCCTGGCGCTCCCGCGGCATCATGGCCGCGGGCGACACCATCGAAATCGTGGTGAAGGGACGCCAGACCCACGGAGCTCAGCCCTGGGCCGGGGTCGACCCCATCGTGGTCGGTTCGCAGATCGTGCTCGGTCTTCAGACCCTGGTCTCCCGGCAGGTCGACATCACCCTGGCCCCGGCCATCGTGACCATAGGCGCCTTCAACGGCGGCAACCGCCACAACATCATTCCCAACGAAGTGAAGATGATCGGCACGCTCCGCACCTACGACAAGGCAATGCGCGA
>DAORUA010000362.1:0-4112 GCA_035432945.1 Vicinamibacteria bacterium
GGGCCGCGACGTGGGCAGCTTCGTGGCGGAGGCGCAACGGAAGAAGGCGGCCGCGGTGAAGATGCCCGCCGGCTACTACGTCGAGTGGGGCGGGCAGTTCGAGAACCAGGAGCGGGCCACCCGGCGGCTGATGGTCGTGATACCGGCCTCGCTCGCGATCATCTTCCTGCTCCTCTTCCTGACCTTCGGTAAGGTCCGCCAGGCGGCGCTCGTCATCCTCAACGTGCCTTTCGCCCTCGTGGGGGGCATCGCCGCCCTCTGGATTCGCGGCCTCAACCTCAACCTGTCCGCCTCCGTCGGCTTCATCGCCCTCTTCGGCGTCGCCGTCCTCAACGGCATCGTCATGATCGCGGCCATCAACCGCCTGCGCGAGGATGGCCATCTCGACCTCAGGCCCGCGATCCTGCGCGGCGCGGCGACCCGCCTCAAGCCGGTGATGATGACCGCCCTCGTGGCCGCTCTCGGCTTCGTCCCGATGGCCCTCTCCCACGGCGCGGGCGCCGAGGTCCAGCGGCCGCTCGCCAGCGTCGTCATCGGCGGCATCACGACCTCGACGCTTCTGACCCTGATCGTCCTGCCGACCCTCTACGAACTCGTGGAGGCCTGGGTGCTGCGGCGGCGCGAGGACGACTGAACCACACCGGTCACGGCCTGGAGCTGGCGACGTAATCGAGGGCGAACTTGTGCAGCGCCTCGCTCGACAGACCAATGACCCTGGCCTCCGCCACCGCGCGCTCCTCCGTCCACTTGTCGATCACCACCCGTTTGATCAGCCAGAGGGCGGCGACACGATTGCCGGAGCCGCAGTGAATGAAGAGCGGCTGGTTCGCCGGGTCGGTCACGAGCTTCAGAAACTCACCCGCCACTTTCACGTCCGGGGCCGAGCTCTTGAAGGGCAGGTGGAGGTACCTGAGGCCGACGGCCTCGGCGGCCGCGCGCGATTCATCGATGCCGGCTCCGGCCTCGGTCTCTTCCCGCAGGTTCAGCACCGCTTTGTAGCCGAGCTTCGCGATGCTCGGCAGAGCCTTCACCTCGGTCGCTCCGGCGCACCCGATCGTGGCATCCACCCAGGTGTAGTTGCGCACCCCCTCGATGGGAGCCGCCTGGGAAGGCAGGGGTGTGGGCGATGGCGAGGGCGTCGCCGGTGGGGTCTGGGGAGCGGAGATGGCGAACAGGAGCAGCACGGCGAGCGAGGGATGGATCATGTTCGAATTATCCCCGACCGGACCCGCCAGGCAGCCTCGAGCCGGGGATCGATGGTCATACCGAAGCCCTGGCCTACAACGGCAGGTAGCACACCGTGTTCGACAGCAGGATCATCACGAAGATGAGACAGGCGGTCAGCGGACCCAGGTACACCCGTCCCGTCATCTTGAAGAAGTAGCGGTTGAAGTACGGCAGGACGAACATCATGGGCACGACCGCGAAGAGCAGGTTCACGTAGAGCCAGCCTTCGGTCCAATACACCGTCCCGGTCATAGCCATCGTCGTGTACTGCACGATCACGATCAGCAGCAGGCCCGCCGAGTTGGCCACGCCCCCGAGCAGCATGCTCTTCCACTCCGCTTCGCCCTCGAACCGCATGGACCCGTTCACCCGGAACGAATTGGACAGGAAGAACACGAGGAAGAAGGGGAGGTACATGCCCAGAAGGAGGAGCATTTCGGGCTGGAAGACGCGGACTCCCATGAACAGGAACCGGTAGTCCACGTGCAGGACGGCGTAGATCGTGAGGAGCAGACTGTAGTACGCGAGGAAGAGAACCAACGCGAGTGCTCCGGTGCGCAAAAGCTCGGACCCGCCGATCCTCGCTCCCCACATGTCCGGCCGGACGCCGTTTTGCTTCCCGTGGAAGCGGTAGCTCGCGAAGAAGAGCAGGAATCCCACCGCGCCGTTCAGCACCGCCCACAGCATGACGGCGTTGTTCATCCGCTGGGGGAAGAACCACGTGGGCTCGCGGTTCGACGCCGCGACGAACAGCCGCTGCGACAACTCCGACAGCGGGATGTAGGTGAAGCAGGCGATCGCGGCGCCGAGCACGAACAGGGTCCAGAAGAGCAGCCGCCCGCGTCCCCGAGGTCTGGGCAGGGCCCCTGGTAGCGGGTGCACGAGGGGCAGGAACACGGGAGTCCTCAGGAGCAGCTGCGCCACCGGCACGAGACTGATCAGGGAAGCGGCCAGCGCGATCAGGCCGAACAGCTCTTTCCAGTACCAGATCTGGTCCCGGCTCGACAGACCGCTCCTGATGTCGAAGACGTGCTCGAAGAAATCGATCTGGTTGGCGGTCGCCTCGACCATGTAGGGCTGGAACGGGTGCAGGACCCGCTCGTTGTGGACAACCCGCAGCGTCCGCTTCGCGGCGTCGCCATAATGCTGCCCGAGCGCGACCTCTTCCAAGGGTGCTGCTCCCGGCTCGAGACCGGAGTTCACGAGGCGCAGCGCTTCCGGCGCGCGGCGCATGTCGCCGTTCTTCAGCTCGTTCCGATAGGCCCCTTCGTCGTAGTAGGCGTAGGCCGTCCCCACGTTGGAGCGGACGTCCTTCAGCACGTTGTCCGTGAAGCTGAGCACGTAGCCCGAGACGTAGATCGCCTGCAGCACGCTGAGCTTCCTGTCCTTCACGGCCCGCCTGCCGAAGTAGGCCGCTCCGCGCACCGCGGCATTTCCGCCTGCGGAGTGCCCGGTCACGCCGAGGCGGCTCTTGTCGACATAGTTCAGGTTCCCGGTGTTCGCCACGTAGTCGATCACCGAGAACATGCCGTAGCCCTCGGTGGTCGCCGCCTGAGTGCTCGCAGACGAGCTCGAGGACCCCTGGGCGTAGGGATCGATGGCGATGACGACGACCCCCCGCCTGGCCAGCTCGATCGAGATGCTCGCGAGCGCCTCCTTCGAGCGCTGGAAACCCGGGATGACGACGACGAGCGGCGCGGGGGTCTCGCTCGTGGCCGTCTTCGGCCTGAAGAGGTCGGCCACGACCCACTGCCCGTTCTGGGTCGGAATCCTGATGTCGTGCACGCGAACGTGCCCGCCCGAGTTCTGGACCAGCGACGCCAGCACGCTCGCCAGCACGACCACGGCGACCGAGGCCAGCAGGAGCCTGATGCCTGGGAGCCTCTCCGGCGAGGCTCGTGTGGTCACAACAGGTTCATCTCAAAGTACCTCGGCGACCTTAGCAGGAGTGGTTGCCGACGAGTCGAACTGGTCGCCAGGATCTCGAACCTGGTCAGAAGTCGGGCACTTTGAACCGACTGTTCTCGATGATCTCGCGAAAGATATCCGTGAGCTTCGGATCGTGTTTCCCACCCGCCTCTTCGCGAAGAACCGCCATGATCTCCGAGTGCGTCTTCGCGGGGTGGTACGCGCGCGTGGTCGACATCGCGTCATAGCTGTCGGCGATCCCGATGATCCGCGAAGACAGGGGGATGTCCTCGCCCGCGAGCCCGTCGGGATAGCCCGCTCCGTCGTAGCGCTCGTGGTGATGACGGATGATGATGGCCGCCTCGGTCGCGCCCTCGATCTCCGTGGAGATGACGATGTCCTCGCCCATGGCCGAATGCCGCTGCATGATCGCCGTCTCCGATTCGTCGAGCCCGCCGGGCTTGAGCAGGATGTGGTCGGGCACGCCGATCTTGCCGATGTCGTGAAAGGTCGCGCTGATCCTGAGGATCCCAAGCTGGGGCTCCGACATGCCGATCCGCACCCCGATCGCCTCGGAAAGGGCGAACACGCGATCCGAGTGGACACGGGTGTACAGGTCTCGGTGGCCCAGGGCAACGGAGAGCGCCTTCGTGTACCGATGCAGCGCGATGTAGGTCGGGTCAGCCAGATTCAAAGCGAACGCTCCCTCCAGAGGTTAGCCGCGCCACCGGCGAGAGCGGAAACCGCCCTTCCGCACTGACGCCTGAGAATCCGAACCTCTTCTTCGCAGTGAGATAGAGTCAAGCGATCCCACATGTCCACGCAGGTAAAAGGCGCGGTTCTTCTCTCGCGAAAAGAGTTCGTCCGTGAGGAGTATGGCGACGATGCCTGGCAGAAAGTGCTGGGTGGTGTCACCTCCGCCAACCGGGGCCAGCTCGAAGGCGTGCTCCTCAGTTCGAGATGGTACCCGTTCGAGA
>DAORUA010000363.1:0-4099 GCA_035432945.1 Vicinamibacteria bacterium
GATGATCGCCCCCCATCGCTTCGCGGACGAACACGGTCAGGGGTTTGGCCGCCGACCACATTTCCTCGAGCCGGCCGTCCAGCTTCGGCGCGCTCCCCACATACGCTGATTCCCAGACCACAGGCGACGGATCGCCCCAGCCCTGGCCGTCCGTGGCCGTCAGGGTCGGACGGACGCCGGGCGCCTGGCCGACGGGCGGTGAGCCCGCGAGTACGAACAGGGCCAGAAGGGATGACTTGAGCATGGCCGCCTCCTCAAGAATACGCTTGCAGCTTGCGCCAGAGCGTGTTGCGCGCGATGCCCAGGACCCGCGCTGCCTCCGAGTGGGAACCGCCGCAGGCCTCGAGCACCCGCAGAACATGGTCGTGCTCCATCTCGCCGAGAGTCTGCAGTGATCGCGGGCTGCGCGCCGCGGCATCCGGTTGCCGGTGGGCGGGCCGCCCCAGCTCGTCCGGAAGGTCTTCGGCGTCCACTTCAGCTCCACTCGCGAGGGCGGCGCCGTGCTTGACCGCGTTTTGAAGCTCGCGGACATTGCCGGGCCAAGCGTAATCGAGAAGCATCTTCCTGGCCCCGGTGGTGAAGCCGCGGGCCCGGGCCTTCTCCTCCGCGAGAAAGTGGAGAGCGAGGGGGAGGATGTCGTCCCTGCGCTCGCGGAGCGCCGGCATCTCGATGGTCAGCACCTTCAGCCGATAGAGGAGGTCCTGACGAAAGGCGCCTTCGCGAATGAGAAGAGCGAGGTCGCGATGAGTCGCGCAGACCACGCGCACGTCGACCGCATAGGTTTCGCTTTCGCCCACACGTCGCAATTCGCCATCCTGGAGGGCGCGCAGCAGCTTCGCCTGGAGCGGCAGGGGCATCTCCCCGATCTCGTCAAGGAACAGCGTCCCCTGGTCGGCCGCCTCGAACAGGCCCCGTCGAGCGGCGGCCGCCCCGGTAAACGCCCCCTTCGCATGACCGAACAGTTCGGACTCGAGGAGTTCCGCGGGGAGTGCCGCCACGTTCACGGCCACAAACGGCTGCTTCGCCCGGGGCGAGTTTCCGTGAAGGACGCGGGCGACGACCTCCTTTCCAGAGCCGGTCTCGCCGAGGATCGTCACCGGCGCGCTGTTCGCGGCGAAGCGGGCGACCCGCTTGAGCAGGACCTGCATCGCGGGGCTCCGCGCGACGAGGTGCGTGGTGCCGCTGAGGCGGGGCGCGTGTGGAATCAGACCGCAGATGTCGCAGGTCGGATCGGGACGTTCCATGCGCTACATTCTGGAACATGTCGATGGATGGAGTCGAACCCACAGGTTTCAATGGCGCCTCGATCCAGCCAGTCTGGAGGGTTCTCAACATGGCACGCGACGTGCACGAAGGCCTGCCATGAATAACCAGGTGCCTGTCCGCCAACTCGCCATGTTCCGCCGCGCCGCGCTTGCCGTCGCTCTGCTTACCAGCGTCGCCGTCTCCTCGCCCGCCTTCGCGCATTGCGACACCATGAAAGGGCCCGTGGTGACCGCCGCCGCCGCCGCCCTCGAAGCCGGTGATCCAACCCTGGTTCTGCACTGGGTGCGCGCCGCGGACGAGGCCACCATCAGGAGCGCCTTCCAGAAGGCCCTCGCGGTTCGCGCGCTCGGGCCCGAAGCGAAGGCGCTCGCGGATCGCTACTTCTTCGAAACCCTCGTGCGGATCCATCGTGCGGCAGAAGGCGCCCCCTACACCGGGCTCGTGGACACCGAACCCGAGCCGATCATCGCGGCGACCGATTCGGCTCTCAGACTTGGAACGAGCGAAGAACTCGAGCGGTTGCTGGTCGCCAGGGTACGCGCCGGCCTGGCAGAGCGCTTCGCGGCCGCTCGCGCGGCGAAGGGTTTTCGGCTCGGGGACATCGCGGCTGGGCGGAAGTTCGTGGCTGCCTACGTACCCCTGACCCACTGGGTCGAAGGTGTTCTCACGGCGGCGGAGGTGACGAGCGAGCAGTCTGCGCCGACAGCAGAGCACGGGCACCGGTAGCCCAAAGTCCCTCGCCGTGTGTCCAGGGGCTCAGGCCGGCCTGACCCAGAACACCACCACCGACGTGGCCTCCTCGAAGCGCTCAGCGTGTTCTTTGCCACTCGGAATGGTGCGCCAGTCTCCCGGCCGGACGGCCGTTTCCACGCCCTCAAGAGTCAAGTAGAGCGTTCCCTCGGTAACCACAACGTGATTGGTGGTGGGGTGAGTGTGCAGAGGCGTCTGCAGGTGTTCCCGCGTGCCCAGGGTGACATCGCAGATATCGCTTCTGACCTTGGCGAGGGCGAGGAGGGGGGCAGGGATGTGGGCCATCAGCGCAGCCTAGATCAGGCCTGACTGTTACGTGTGGTCCATATTGGAACCATCGGTGGGATGGGGCCCCGTTCCACCCTGGTTGATTCGCCGCGAAACAGGCCTGCGGGCCGTCATTCCCGCGTTGGCGCGGAACGTGCAGCAAGCCCTCGCATGGAAAATCCAACAATCAATCGCCAGCAGCCCGTCGCCAGCGTTGTCCTCGATCACTCGGAGTGCGCCCAGGTCTTTCAGCGTCACCGCATCGACTTCTGTTGTCAGGGAGACCAGAGCATCGAGGCGGCCGCCAAAGCCAAGAAGGTCGATGTCGACGCTCTCCTGGCCGAATTGTCTCGCGCGATCGCCGACCGGCGCGGCGAGCGGCAGGCCGACCCTCGCGAGTTGACCACGCCACGACTGGTCGCCTACATCGTTTCGAAGCACCACGAGTACCTCCGCAAGACCCTCCCGTTCGTCCAGGCCCTGGCCACGAAGGTGAGCCGCGTGCACGGCGATCACAATCCGAAGCTCCGCCATCTCGAAACCGCGGTCGCGGAAGTCTGTGCGGCGCTCCTGCCCCACCTCGATGAAGAAGAGCAGTCGCTCTTTCCGGCTCTCATGTCGAAGGAGCCCGATCGGGCCGCCATCGCCAGGCAACTCGAGTCGATGCAGGACGAGCACCTCGCCGTCGCGAAGCTCCTGGAGCGGATCCGCGCGGCGAGCGACGAGTTCACCCTCCCCGAGTGGGCCTGCAACAGCTACAACACGCTCTTCTCCGAGCTGCAGCAGCTCGAGAGCGACGTATTCACCCACGTCCACCTCGAGAACCACGTCCTGAGACCCCGGTTCGCCGCCTAGCGTGAGGAGAATTGGCTATGACAGAAGAACCATCCGTGACAACGGCTGCCGAGTCCGTGGCGCGAGGCCTGACCGGGCCGAGCCTCTCCTTCGATCTGGCCGCGGAGACACAGGCTCTCCTGAATTCGCCTCTCTGGCAGGTTGGCGGACACACCGCCCGGACTCTGGTCAAGCACCGGGATTTCCGGCTGGTTCTGATTGTCTTGAAAGGGGGCCGGCGCCTTCGCCGGCACCAGACGGACCAGCGAATCTCGGTGCAAACCCTCTCTGGACGCGTCCAGATGAACCTGCCGGACCAGATTGCCGACCTCCCCGCCGGGCGCGTGCTGGTTCTGGACAAGGGGATTGCGCACGATGTGGTGGCGCTTGAAGACAGCGCGTTCCTGCTCTCGCTGAGTGGCGTGCCGGCGGACCGAAGCGGGTATGCGACCGAGTTCGACGCACTCGTGAAGGAACACCTGAACTTCTCCAGACTTCTCGGTCTGCTGGAGGCCCAGATGGCCCTGTTTCATCGCGGCGAGCAACCGGACTACGGGCTCGTGCAGGATGTCTTCTTCTACCTCACGAACTATCCCGACCGCTTCCATCACCCGAAGGAAGACCTCCTGTTCGCCAGGGTCGGGGAGCGAGTTCCAGCGGCCCGAGTCCGGGTCGAAGAACTCGCCGGCCAGCACCGGCGGATCGCTGAAAGCGGGGCTCGGTTCCTTGCCAGCCTGGAGGCAACGCTCAACGGAGCCATCATGCCGCGCGAGGCCGTGGAGCGGCCCGCGCTCGAGTACGTCGCCCTTTACCGCGAGCACATGGCGTTCGAAGAGCAGGAACTGTTCCCGCTCGGCCGGACTCATCTGACCGCGCAGGACTGGATCGACGCCAGCGTCGCGACGAAGAGGGAGGATGACCCGCTGTTCGGCGACCTCGTCGAGGAACGATACCGCTCGCTCCATCGCCGGATCGCGAGAGA
>DAORUA010000364.1:0-4084 GCA_035432945.1 Vicinamibacteria bacterium
CGTCACCCCGGCGAAAGCCGGGGCCCACTTCCCTACTATCAGTTGATTGAGCCTGGTCGTTGGGAAGTGGACCCCGGCTTTCGCCGGGGTGACGAAGCTGGTTTCGCCGGGGTGACCCAGGGCGAAGGACCCGGTCTGGACTTGCGTGACCGCAGAATCCCTCGATGGACGAAAGCACCCTTCGCATCCTTACCCTGGCGCGCCTGCCCGGCTTCGGGTCCCGCAAGATCTCGAGCCTGGTCAAAGCTGGAGGGGTCGACGAGCTGATCGAAAAACCCCGCCGGTTCGCCGAATTGATTGGGGAGCCGGCCGTGCAGGCCCTCGAAAACAGCTCCGCCCGCGGAGAGGCCGAGCGAACCCTGAAGGCGGCAGCCTCGAAGGGGCAGTCGGTGACGGCCATCGGCTCCGCCGACTACCCGGCGTCGCTCGCGGCCATCTACGACCCGCCCCCCGTTCTCTTCTACCGCGGGTCCCTCGCGAGCGGGGCCCGGCGCGTGGCCATCGTGGGAGCGCGGGGCGCGACGCCGTCCGGCCGCTCGCTCGCCCGGGATCTGGCGCAGGGCCTCTCGGCCCAGGGCATCGAGGTGGTGTCCGGGCTCGCGCGCGGCATCGACGGTTCGGCCCACGAGGGCGCTCTATCCGGTCCCTCCACGACGCTCGCCGTCCTCGGTTCGAGCGTCGACATCGTCTATCCGGGAGAGCACAAGCCCCTCGCTGCCCGCATCGAGGCCCGGGGGGCCGTGATCTCGGAGCTGCCGCCCGGAACACCTCCCGCTGCTTCCCAGTTTCCCACCCGCAACCGGATCATCGTGGGCCTTTCCGAAGCCGTCATCATGGTGGAGGCGGGGTCGAGGAGCGGGGCGCTCATCACCGCCCGTGTGGCCCTCGAGGAAGGGCGCGATGTCCTGGCCGTTCCGGGCCGCCCCTCCGAGCCGCTCGCCTACGGTCCGAACCTCATGATCCGCGACGGCGCCACCCTGATCCGGGGCCTGCCCGACGTCCTCGAACACCTCGGGATCGAAGCCGCCCCCCCGAAAGGCCTGTCAAGCCCCCCGGACAAAATTCTCGACCAACTCAAGGACTCGATCGCCAAGTCCGTCGATCAACTCGTTGTGGATACGGGCCTTGCCCTGCCTCTTCTGATGGCTCGTTTGTCCGAGCTCGAGCTCCTCGGAAGGGTCGAAAGATTGCCCGGTACTTTGTTTCGCAGCGCCGGTCCGGCATAACCTAGAAAAGAGAACCCTGAATCCAAGCTACGGAAGAAAGACCTTTCATCTTGCCAAATCGCCTCGTCATCGTTGAGTCGCCCGCCAAAGCCAAGACCATTAACAAGTATCTCGGCAAGGGCTACACCGTGAAGGCCTCCATGGGCCACGTCCGGGATCTGCCCAAGAGCAAGCTGGGCGTCGACGTGGCGAACGGCTTCGAGATCGACTACGAGATTCTGCCCACCCGCAAGAAGATCATGGACGAGCTCAAGAAAGCCGCCAAGGACGCCGACGAAGTGTTCCTGGCCGCCGACCCTGACCGCGAGGGAGAGGCGATCTGCTGGCACCTGGCCCAGGAACTGGGCGGGAAGAAGAAGACCAAGGGCAAGTCGAAGTTCCAGCGCGTGGTCTTTCACGAGATCACCAAGACCGCGATTCAGAAGGCCTTCGAGCATCCCGAGGAAATCAATGCGCAGAAGGTGGACGCCCAGCAGGCGCGGCGCGTGCTCGACCGGCTCGTGGGCTACAAGGTCTCGCCCATCCTGTGGGACAAGGTCCGCCGGGGCCTCTCCGCCGGGCGCGTGCAGTCCGTGGCGCTTCGCCTCATCTGCGAACGCGACCGCGAGATCCAGGCCTTCGTGCCCGAGGAATACTGGTCGATCACCGCCCAGCTCGACTCCGGCGTGCCGCCCATCTTCCCCGCGGGCCTCTCGCGCAAGAACGGCGAGAAGATCGAGATCACCAACGAGGCCGACGCGAAGGCCGTCCGCACCGATCTCGAGAAGGCTGCGTACGTCGTTTCGAAGGTCACCCGGAAAGAGCGCAAGCGCTACCCGGTGCCGCCTTTCATCACCTCCAAACTGCAGCAGGACGCCTTCCGCAAGCTCCGCTTCCCGGTCAAGAAGACCATGCAGGTCGCGCAGAAACTGTACGAAGGCCTCGAAGTCGGCGGCGAGGGCAGCGTCGGCCTCATCACCTACATGAGAACGGACTCGCCCCGCGTCTCCGACGACGCCCTGGTCGCGGTGCGCGATCACATCGGCTCCGCGTACGGCGAGGATTACCTGCCCGAGAAGCCCATCCTCTATCGCACGAAGGAAGGGGCCCAGGACGCGCACGAAGCGATCCGGCCGACCGACCTTTCGCTCACCCCCAACAGCCTGCGCAAGCACCTCGGGAAGGACGAGATCGCGCTTTACGAGCTGATCTGGAACCGCTTCGTGGCCTCGCAGATGAAGCCCGCGGTGTTCGACGAGACGGCGGTGGAGATCACCGCCGGCGCCTATCTGCTTCGCGCTCGCGGGGCGGTGATGAAGTTCAAGGGCTTCCTCGCGGTCTACGAGGAGTCCATGGAAGAGGTGGCGAAGGCGAGGGCGAAGAAGGTCGAGGCGCAGGGTGGCCCGGCCGCTTCCGAGGCCGACGCCGAACCCGAGGCCAAGGAGGGTCTGCCTCCGCTCGAAGAGGGCCAGAAGCTCAAGCTCAAGAAACTGGACACCGACCAGCATTTCACGGAGCCGCCGCCGCGCTTCTCGGAAGCGAGTCTCGTGAAGGAACTCGAGGAGAACGGCATCGGGCGGCCGTCGACCTACGCCTCGATCATTTCCACCATCGAAGCGCGCGACTACATCGAGAAGCGAGAAGGGCGGTTGTGGCCGAGCGAGATCGGCTTCCTGGTCACCGACCTCCTGGTCGAGAACTTCGCCGACATCGTCAACGTGGAATACACCGCGGCCATGGAGGGGGAGCTCGACTTGATCGAAGAGGGCAAGGACACCCTCCTCAACACCCTGAACCAGTTCTGGAAGAAGTTCGAAAAGGACCTGAAGCTCGCGTCCAAGAAGATGCGCTCGGTCAAGGGTGTGGAAGAGAAGACCGACGAGATCTGCGACAAGTGCGGCTCGCCCATGGTGATGAAGTGGGGCCGGTACGGCCGGTTCCTCGCCTGCTCGAACTACCCCGACTGCAAGACCACCCGCCAGATCGCGGGAGCCGCGGAAGGCGCGCCCGAGGCATCGGAAGAGGCGCTTTCGCAGCCTTGTCCCGAGCACGGCGAGATGCTCGTGCCGAGGAAGGGCCGGTTCGGTTTCTTCCTCGCCTGTCCGAAGTACCCCGACTGCAAGGTCACGAAGAAGCTGGTGCGCGGCGCGGAGGGCCGTCTCGAACTCGAGAAGCTCAAGCCCATCGAGAACGAGTTCTGCCCCGACTGCAAGAAGCCGCTGGCCTGGCGGAAGGGCCGCTTCGGCAACTTCATCGCCTGCTCCGACTACCCGACCTGCAAGTACATCAAGAAGAAGGAGGCCAAGGACATCGGCCTTCTCTGCCCGGAGTGTCACGAAGGCCAGATCGTGGAGCGCAAGGGCCGCTTCGGCAAGCCCTTCTACGGCTGTAGGCGGTATCCCCTGTGCAAGTTCACCGCGTACCACCGTCCCATCGCCGAGCCCTGTCCCAAGTGCGCGAAGCCGTATCTGCTTCAGAAGGACACGAAGAAGCAGGGCTGGATCATCGGCTGTTCCGACGAGGAGTGCGGCTACGAGCGTCCGATGGATGGACCGCCCGAGTGGTTCACCGCGGCGGCGGCCGCGGCCGCCCTGGCCGCCGCTGAGAAGGCCAGTTGAGCCCGACGAAGAGAGTCATGGTCGTGGGCGGTGGCCTCGCGGGGAGCGAAGCCACCTGGCAGTTGGCGAAGCGCGGGATCGGCGTCGACCTGTACGAAATGAGGCCGGTGCTGAAAACACCGGTGCATCAGACCTCCGATTTTGCCGAGCTCGTCTGCTCGAACTCCCTGCGTGGGAACGATCTCGACCAGGCCGCGGGCATCCTGAAGGAAGAGATGCGGCGCCTCGACTCGATCATCGTCAAGGTGGCGGACGAAGTGC
>DAORUA010000365.1:0-4066 GCA_035432945.1 Vicinamibacteria bacterium
TCCTCATCGAGCGCATCCGCGGGGGGAGGGTCAAGCCGCGCCGGGTGGTCCTCGCCCCCACCCTGGTTGTCCGTTCGACCACGGCCCCGCCCCCGCGGGAGCGCGCGGCCCCGGCGAAAACCCGCCGGGCTTCGAAACCCAGGTGAGCGCGCCCCGGCTTCGGGTCGGCCTCCTGGGCCTGGGGCGCCTCGGCCGTGTCTACGCGCGCGATCTCGGTTCCCGCATCCGAGAGACGCGACTGGTCGCGGTCTGCGACCCTCTCGCCGACGTGGTGAAAGGCGTGGCCGACGAGTTCGATGTAGCCGGACGGCACACCGAGGCGGAAGAGCTCGTTCTCGATCCGAACGTGGACGCGGTGGTCATCGTCACTCCGACCCGCACCCACAAGGACCTCGTCCTGCTCTGCGCCCGCGCGGGCAAGCCGGCCTTTTGCGAGAAACCCGCCGCCCTGACTCTCGCGGACGCCCAGGCCATGAAGGCGGCGGCGGAGCAGGCCGGGGCCTTCCTCCAGATGGGCTTCATGCGGAGGTTCGACCCCGGTTACGTGGCCGCCCGCGCCCGGTTGAGCGAAGGCCGGATCGGCAGGGCGGTGCTCTTCAAGTCGACCTCCCGCGATCCCGGGCCTCCGCCGCCCGCCTACGCGGATCCGCGGAACAGCGGCGGCCTGATCCTGGATCTCGGGATCCACGACTTCGATCTCGCGCGTTTCTTCATGGGGGAGGTGGCCACGGTTTCCGCGATCGGCGGAACGTTCGCCCATCCCGAACTCGCGACCGTGGGCGACATCGACAACGCCGTCATCACCCTGACCTTCCGCGACGGGAGGCTCGGCATCGTGGACCTGTCGCGAAACGGCGTCTACGGCTACGACGTCTTCACCGAAATTCTCGGTGACGCGGGCGCCCTTCGCGTCGGGTACCTGCGCGAGACCCCGCTCGCGGTGATGACCAGCAACTCCGTCGCCCACGACACCGTGCCCAGCTTTCTCGATCGCTTCGGCGTGGCCTACACCACACAGCTCCAGAACTTCGCGCAGAACGTTCTTCTGGGCCGGCCCGCGCCGGTCACCATGGACGACGCCATCGAGGCGATGCGGGTGGCCCTCGCAGCGCGGCAGTCGCTTTCGAGCGGCCGGCCGGTCGAGGTCGCCTCGGTTGCCTAGCAGACTGCTGAAAAACTCCATACGTCATTCCGGCGAAAGAAGGAATCACACGGATACACCAATAAGTAGTGGTTGGTGGATCCCGGCTTTCGCCGGGATGACGGCCTCAGAAAGTGATCCTCAGCAGCCTGCTAGGCGGTTCCGCCCCGGAGCTTGTGCGACCGGAAGGCCACGTAGGCCGCGATCGAGGCGAAGAGGTAGCAGAAGGAGAAGAGGATCCCCGCGGTCGAGCCCGAGATGAAGATGTAGAACCACAGGGCGAAGGACAGGATCGCGGGGAAGGGGTAGAGCCACATCACGAAGGGCTGGGGCAGGTCCTTGCGGTGGCGGTAGAGCAGGATCACGCCCGCGCACTGCCAGAGGAAGCAGAGCAGCACCTGCACCTGGATCAGCCAGGTCGCGAGCTGGCCGAGGGAGAAGAAGCAGAAGGGCACGGCCAGGAGGCCCACGGTGAGCAGGGCCACGTGGGGGAAGGCCTTGGTCGGATGGAGCTGCGCGAAGACCTTGAAGAACTGGCCGTCCCGCGCGGCCGCGAAGGGAATCCGCGAGTAGCCGAGGATGACCGCGTAGAGGGAGGCCCCGGCCACGAACTGGATCATCACGGTCATGACGAGGGCGGCGATCCGTCCGGCCGCGGGATCCGCGAAGGTGCGCCCGATGAAGAGGGACGCGATGGTCCTCGACTCCTTCGCCTCCTGCCACGGCACCATGCCCAGGATCACCGTCGACATGACCATGTACATCGCGGCCACCACCACGATGGAGAGGATGATGGCCCGGGGCATGGTCTTCACAGGGTTCTTGATCTCCTCCGCGATGTTGCAGACCTGGTTGTAGCCGCCGTAGCTGTACATGGCGAGGATCGCGGTGGCCCCGAGCTTCGCGAAGAAGTCCGCGTTGTAGACGTAGGCGGAGTCCGGCCAGTCGAAGGCCTGGGCGAAGGAGAACTTGAAGAGGCCGGCCACGATCACCCAGCCCACGGTCAGAAACACGAAGCCGAGGAGGACGACCGCGAGCTTTCCGATGTCCTCGATCTTGCGCCAGAGGAGGCCGGTGACGAAGACGCACAGCCCTCCCGCCACCAGGTCGTGCTGGAGCGGAGTCATGTCCGTCCAGTAGAACCTGAGGTAATCCGCGAATCCCACCCCTCCGCTCGCGATGGAGAGGGGCGCCACCAGGATCACGTGGCAGATGAAGACGAATCCCAGCAGGTCGCCCATGGGGAGACCGGCGAAGCGGAACGGCTTGTAGGCCTCGCGCAGGTAGAGGTACGACCCGCCGCTCCCGGGAAGGGCGGCCGCGAAGTGCGAGTAGACGAGGCCGTCGGCGAAGGCGAGGATCGCGCCCGCGATCCAGGCGTAGAGGATGTGCGGCCCGCCCATCGACGTGATCATGAACGGGATCACCAGGAACGGGCCGACCCCCACCATGCCGATGATGTTGGTGGCGGTGGCGGGCAGCAGGCCCATGCCCCGTCTCAGGTGCGGTTGCTCGGCGGTCTCGGTCATGCGTTCATCGGGCCTCAAAGATGCGGGGAGTGGGCGGTTCGCGCGCGCTTCAGAGCAGGGCTTCGGCGAGACGCACCGCGATGGCCTTGTCCTTCACCAGCGGATTCATGGCGAGCGCCTCGATGGCGTCGTCGCGCGAGCCGGAGAGAGCCGCGGCCACGGTGGCGCGCTCGTAGGTCTTCACCTCGTCGAGCATCTTTCGAACGCTTGGGGGCGGCGCCCCCACGTGCAGGGGATGGGCGCCGTTCGCGTTCACCAGGCACGGGACTTCGACCACGTCATCGTCGCGCAGGCCCCCGATGTTGCCGCGGTTGCCCACGGACAGCGGAATGACCCTGCCGGTGTTGTGGTGGATGGCCTGGAGCACCGAGACCGCGATCTTGTCGTAGCCGGAGAGCAGGGCCGCCTCGGTGGGCGCGTTCCTGTGCTTCGCGTCGCCCTGGCCCTCGAGGGAGAAGTAGGTGCCGTTCCTCTCCGCCAGGTACGCCTCGTAGACCTTGACCGGGTCGTCCCTGCGCGCGCGCAGGGCGTCGAAGAGGGCCACGTTCATGAGCGCGATCTCCGCGCCGCGGGAGGTGCCGGCCTTGAGGGTGTTGGCGAGCGCGCGCTCGGTGCGTTCGTAGAAGTACACGTACTCGGTGGGGAGAGCGCCCAGTTCGCGAAGACGAGCGTGTTCGAACAGCGGCTTCCGGTAGATCTTCGACAGGATGGAATCGTCGGCGAGGATCCGCGCCATCTGCGGCTCGCCCTCCACCCAGACCTCGCGAACCCAGCCGAGGTGGTTGAGGCCGAAGTAGTCGAAGTGGCACTCGGCCGAGGGCCGGCCGATCGCGTGCGCGATCTCCTCGAAGAGCTCGGTGGGGGTATCGCAGATCCCGAGCATGGGCACGCTCGTGGCCTTGAGCACGCCCTCCGTCACCATGCCCACGGGATTGGTGAAGCTCACCATCCAGGCGTCCTTCGCGTGGCGCGCCACTTCCTTCGCGTACTCCACCATGGCGGGAATGGTGGCGAGGGCCATGGCCCAGCCCCCCACGCCCACGGTTTCCTGGCCGATGACGCCGTGATCGAGGGCGATCTTCTCGTAGGCGGCGCGCCGCTCGATGCCGCCGGGGCGGATGCTCGCGATCACGAAGTCCGCGGCCTTGACGCACTCCGCCACCGCGTCCGCGGTCCTGACCTTCACTCCCGCCACCCGTTCCACGAGCGGAGAGATGAGGGCGAGCCGCTCCCGGTCGACATCGAACACGCGCACTTCGCGGATGGGCAGACCCGAACCGGCGAGTCCCCGGACCAGCAGCGGGGTGCGCACGCCCGCGCCCCCGATGATGGCGATGTCGATGGTCTTCACCGGTTCCGGATTTCCCTCCGGCCGGCCAGGGTTGGAGCGCTCCAT
>DAORUA010000366.1:0-4058 GCA_035432945.1 Vicinamibacteria bacterium
GGAAGTGGGACGACGCCCTTCCGGTGGGCAATGGCCGGCTGGGAGCGATGGTCTTCGGCAAGACCGATGAAGAGCGAATCCAGATCAACGAGGAGACCTACTGGACCGGCGGCCCCTACTCGACCACCACGCGCGGCGGTGCTGCTGCTCTGCCTGAGATTCGAAAGCTCATCTTCGACGGCGACCTCATCCGGGCCCACCGATTGTTCGGACGCCACCTGATGGGCCAGCCGATCGAGCAGCAGAAGTACCAGTCGCTCGGGAATCTCGTCCTTCGCCTCCCGGAGAGTGGGGCCGTGACCGACTATGGCCACGCCCTCGACCTCGACACCGCCATCGCCACCACCACCTACATGCAGGGCGGCGCGCGTTTCACCCGCGAGGTGTTCGTCACACCGGTGGACCAGGCGATTGTCGTGCGCCTCACCAGCGACCGGCCCGGACGCATCTCGTTCACCGCTCAATTGCGCGGCCAGCGCAACACCGCCCACTCGAACTACGCCACCGACTACTTCCAGATGGACGGCTACGGGCCCGACGGTCTGATCGTGCGCGGCAAGTCGGCCGATTACCTGGGCGTCGCGGGCCGGCTTCGATACGAGGCGAGGCTCAAGGCGGTGACTCAGGGCGGCACGACGAGCGTCGACGATGCCGATCTGGTCATCCGGAACGCCGATTCGGTCACCCTGCTCGTGGCGGCTGCGACAAACTTCGTGAACTTCGCCGATGTAAGCGCCAACCCGCACGCCCGGGTCGATGCGGTGATGTCGGCGGCCGCGGCCCGTCCGCTCGAGGCCCTCCGGCTGGATCATGAGGCGGCGCACCAGAAGCTCTTCCGGCGCGTCGCGATGACCCTCCCGTCGACCGCGGACTCGTACCTGCCGACCGACGAGCGGCTGAAGAAGTACACCGGGGCCAACGACCCGAGTCTCGCCGCCCTCGTCTTCCAGTTCGGACGCTACCTCCTGATCTCTTCGTCCCGGCCCGGCACGCAGCCCGCGAACCTCCAGGGCATCTGGAACGACGACATGAATCCGCCCTGGGACTCGAAGTACACAACAAACATCAACACCCAGATGAACTACTGGCCGGCCGAGGTGGCCAATCTCTCGGAACTCACCGAACCGCTATTCCGGATGATCCGGGAGCTGACGGTGCAGGGATCCGATGTCGCGCGGGAGAACTACGGCGCGCGCGGGTGGGTTCACCATCAGAACACCGACCTCTGGCGCGTCGCCGCGCCGATGGACGGGCCGAGCTGGGGTGCTTTCACCACCGGCGGCGCGTGGCTCGTCACTCACCTCTGGGAGCACTACCTCTTCACCGGAGACCGGGAGTTCCTGCGGGAGTACTACCCGGTCATGAAGGGATCGGCGGAGTTCTTCCTGGACTATCTGGTGCCCCACCCGAAGTACGGGTGGCTCGTCACCAATCCGTCGACCTCGCCCGAGAACTTCCCGCTCGCTCCGGGCAACGACAAGTTCTTCGATGAAGTCACGATGTTCGAGAGTTCCGGGACCTCGCTCGCCGCGGGATCGACCGTCGACATGGAGATTCTCCGTGACCTCTTCGGCTACGTCGCCGAAGCCGCGACCGTTCTCGAGGTCGACGGGGAGTTCAGGACCCGGGTGCTGCAGGCACGCGAGCGACTGGCGCCCCTGCAGGTCGGAAAGAAAGGGGACCTCCAGGAATGGCTGGAGGACTGGGGACAGCGTGAAAAGAGCCACCGCCACATCTCTCATCTTTATGGCCTGTTCCCAGGTCACCAGATCTCAGCCCTTCGCACGCCGGCGCTCGCCGAGGCGAGCCGCCGGGTTCTCGAACAGCGGGGACTCGAGGGCAACGGCTGGGCCTCGGCGTGGAAGGCGGCGTCCTGGGCTCGATTGGAGAACAGCGCAGAGGCTCTTCAGAACATCGTCTACGCCCTGACTCACTACACGACGGAAAGCCTCTTCTCCATCTGTTCGCGCAAGCCCCAGGTGGACGGCGCGTTCGGAATGACCGCGGCCATCGCGGAGATGCTGCTGCAGTCGCACGAGGAGGCGCTCGCGTTCCTGCCCGCGCTCCCCGCCGCCTGGCCTTCGGGCGAGGTCCGCGGCCTGCGCGCGAGGGGCGGCTTCGAAGTGAGCCTGCGATGGAGCGAAGGCCGCATCGAGGGCGCGGAGATCGCGTCGACGCTGGGCCGGATGTGCCGGATCAGGACGACGCTGCCAGTGACGGTCAGGAGCGCCGGGGTGGCGGTACGCGTCAATCGAAAGGCGGCTGACCTCGTGGAGTTCGCGACCGTGCCCGGGGTTCGCTACGTCGTGTCGCCGGGTCGTTAGACAGACGCGAGGGTCGGTCCGATCACCGCGTGACCCCGGGCAATCCCTCGATGATGAGGATGTTCGAACGGTTGCGGAGCGACGAGACCACCAGCCTCCGTCCGTCCGCTGAGACTCCGAACGACTCCGGCATGTCGTCGGGCGTGCCCTGGACGAGAACGCGCCGGCTCGCGCGGGTGTCGCGGCCTGGAGCGATGTCCTGCGCGACGAGGCGGGTCGCCTGGGCCTCCGTGTCGTAGTCCACCCAGGCCAGCGTCGATGCGTTGATCCATCGCGAGCGGCCGATGGTGATCGCGGTCCCGCCCAGGCCCACGCCGAGCATCGGAAGATCCACGGAGGGCACGTCCACTCCGTCGGCCAGGGTGATCACGCGCAGGCGACCCGTGGTGCTGTCGAGGAAGGAGATCCAGCGGCCGTCGGGAGAGACCTCGGCGTTGTTGATGGCGCCCTTGAGGAGATGGGTGGCTTCCGTTCCATCGGGGCGGATCTTCCAGATCCCGCTTCGGGCCGGGTTGGCGGACGTGTAGACGATCCACCGCCCATCCGGGGTCATGACCGGATTCTCGGCGTCGATTCCATCGGCGGTCACCTGGCGCGCCCCGCTGCCGTCGGGCGCGGCCATCCAGATTTCGTAGTGGCCCAGACGCCTCGAACTGAAGAGAATCTGCCGGCCATCGGAGCTGTAGCCAGGATCCCAGTCCTGGGCCCTTTCCGTGGTCAGGCGTCGCAGGCTGCCGCTCGCAAGGTCGAGCTCCCAGATATCCACGTTGCCTTCGCGATCCGAGCTGAACGTGACCCGGGCGCCGTCGGGAGAGAACGCCGGCTGCCGATCCGCGCTTTCGCCTCGGGTCAGAGTCACCGGGGCGCTCTTCGAGCCCGGAGCGAGGGAGATCAGGGACAGGTTCTGGGCGGGCGAAAGAGCGTCGATCACAACCCGGCCCGGACCCGCGATCGCGATTCCGGACGAAGCCTGCTGAAGGGAAAGGAGGGTTTTCGGTGGCCGCCCGCCGATTTCGATGCGGCGCAAGGCGCCGGTGCCGCCGCCTCCGAACACGTTCGCTGCTTCGGAGACGAGCAGCGCCTTCGAACCACTCCACGACCAGGCGCCTACCACCGAGTTCGGGCCGGGCTCGTACAGGGTGCGGCGCGCGCCGTCGCGGATGTCGAAATCGACGATGGACTGACGGGCCACTCCGTTCGCGGCCAGGAAGGTGAGGGCGCCTATGGTCGCGCCATCCGGACTCCACTGCAGGCTGCCGAGCGCGAATTCCGCGACCCGCGCCAGCACGCGCTCGTCGCCTCCGTCCGGGTTGAGGGTCACCAGGGTGTCCTGCACGCCTCCCGCAACCGAGGCGCGGACCAGGGCCACCCGCTTTCCATCCGGAGACCACGCGATGTAGGAAGCCACCCCGTCGGTGACGCGCCGCGCGGTCCCCCCCACGGCTGCCACCTGGAACAGGCTGAACGGGGGCGCGGCGCCGCGAAGGAAGAGCAGAGTGCTGCCATCGGGGGAGAACTGAGGGTAGGTGTCCGAGGGGCCGGAGGTGACCGCCACTTCTTCGCCGGTCGCCATCTGTTTCAGCCAGATTTTCGAACGCCCGTCGCGGACGGACACGAAGGCGACCATGCGGCCGTCGGCTGACGCGGTAGGAAGGGAGTCCTTACCGCTGTGGGTCAATGAAGAGACGAGGGGCGGTTCCGCGGGAGGCGTCGAGAGAAGGGTTCGGTCCAGAG
>DAORUA010000367.1:0-4016 GCA_035432945.1 Vicinamibacteria bacterium
GCTGCTGGCCGCTCTGACCGAACTGAAGTTCCAGGACCCTGAAGAGATTCAGGGTCTCATCTAGAACCCCGGAGCAACGATGGCGCCCAAGGCCGCTCGCGTCTATACGCGCAGCCGCACCGAGAAACTCGGGGTGAAGCCGGGTTCCCGGGTGGCCCTGATCGGGCTCAAGGATCCTGCGTTCGTGGAGGAGCTCGAAGCCGCGGGCGCGCGGGTGGCAGCTCGCGTGGGCGCCGGACCCTACGACATCGTGATCGCGCGCCTCGGCGCCTCGTCTGACCTCCCGTCCCTGAACGACGCGAAAAAACGTATCGTCCCGAACGGCATGATCTGGGCGGTGTGGCCAAAGGGCCGAAAGGAGTTCCGTGAGGATGACATCCGGCATTTCGGCCCGCAGGCCGGCCTCGTGGACGTGAAAGTGATGAGCTTCTCCGATGAACTCTCGGGCCTGAAGCTCGTGATTCCCCTCGCGCAACGATGAATGGCGCTTCGGTCGGGGCGGCGGCGGAGACGCCGGCCGAGGAGACCGGCTTGTGGAGGGTCATCCTCGCGGCCAGCGTGGGCACGCTCTTCGAGTGGTACGACTTCTACCTCTACGGGTCGCTCGCCATCTTCTTCGGCGATCTGTTCTTTCCCCCCGGGAACGACCGGGCCGCGCTGCTCGCGAGCCTCGCGACCTTCGGCGCGGGATTCGGGGTCCGGCCCCTGGGCGCGATCGTCTTCGGCCGGGTGGGCGATCTGGTGGGACGAAAGTACACCTTCCTCGTCACCATGGTCACCATGGGCCTGTCCACCGCCTTCATCGGCTTCCTGCCAACCTACGCGAGCGTCGGCATGCTGGCCCCCGCCCTCCTCGTCACCCTCCGCCTGCTGCAGGGACTGGCGCTCGGAGGCGAGTATGGAGGGGCGGCCACCTACGTGGCCGAGCACGTGCCCGATAACCGGCGCGGCTTCTACACGAGCTTCATCCAGACCACCGCCACCCTCGGCTTCTTTCTCTCCCTGGGCGTGATCGGGTGGTGCCGCACCGTCTTCTCGGTCGCGGAGTTCAAGGAGTTCGGGTGGCGCATTCCCTTCCTCGCCTCCTTCTTCCTCCTCGCGGTGTCCCTATATATCCGGGTGAAGATGAGCGAGTCGCCCCTCTTCGCCCGGCTCAAGAGCGAAGGCCGGGTCTCGAAGAATCCCCTGACCGAGAGCTTCGTGCACCCAAAGAACCGGCGGCTCGTCCTGATCGCGCTCTTCGGAGCCACCGCGGGCCAGGGTGTGGTCTGGTACACAGGGCAGTTCTACGCGCTGACTTTCCTGCAGAAGCCCCTCAACCTCCACTGGACCCTGGCCTACACGATCGTATCCACCGCCCTCGTTTTCGGCACGCCCTTCATCCTCTACTTCGGCTGGTTGTCGGACCGGATCGGGCGAAAGCGCATCATGCTCGCGGGTTGCGCCCTCGCCGCCCTGACTTACGTCCCGCTCTACGCGGGCATGAAGAGGCTGGCGAATCCCGACCTCGTCGCGTCGGTGACGAGCCTGTCGAGCGCGGCCCTGATCGGCCTGGTCCTGATCGTGTTCGTCCAGATGATCTACGTGGCCATGGTGTATGGCCCCATCGCGGCCTTCCTGGTCGAACTGTTTCCGACCTCGATCCGGTACACCTCGATGTCCCTGCCGTACCACCTCGGGAACGGGTGGTTTGGCGGCTTCCTTCCCCTCATCGCCACCGCGGCCACGACCTCCTCATGGGCGGCGTCGACCTTTGGCGGGAACGCGATCTTCACCGGCCTCATCTACCCGATCCTGATCTGCGCGCTGACCCTGGTGGTGGGCGGCATCTTCATCCTCGAGACCAAGGACCACAAGATCGACACGCCCTTTCATTGAGAAGCGATCAGGGCGCCCAGGCGCTCGGACAGGAGCCGCCGCCCGTTCGAGTCGACGTGAGTGAAGTCAATGAAGTCCCCTTCGGCCAGGGGCCCGAGGGCGGTGGCCTCCACGAAGAGGATGTCGGACCTCGACTTGAGGCGCGCGAGCAGGGATGCGTAGCGGGCGCGAACATCCTCGGCGAGCGTGGTCTCGAAGCCGGGCCGGGTGGGGAAGTCCACGACCACCGTGCGGTGACCGGCCCGGGTCTCCTGGGCGATCAGCCAGTCGAGGCCCATCTCCTGGGTGGCCGCGAATCGTGACAGGCCGAGATCCGGATCGATGCGTCCGACCCGGTTCGCGAAGTACTCGGGGGGCTTGCGGTCTTCGTCGGACGTGCGCCTCGCGTCGGAGCGGGGGTCCTCCCGCGGAGCCTGCGCGCGTTCTCGAAACGCGTCCCGCAGACCCTCGCGGTGCCGCAGGGTGGGAGAGAGTGTCTGGAGCAGGCCCGAGCCCATCCGCCGCCAATCGTCCGGGGACGCGCGCGGCCAGGCTCCGGATTCGGCCACCGCGCGGATGGTGAGGCTGTCGATGAAGCCGCTCTTCGGAGCCTTGGAGAGGATGCCGGGGAAGATGGCGATCACCACCGTCCTTGGCCTCGAGCCGAGCTCTCTCGAGATGTAGAGCATGTCGAGGGGCGCGCCTCCGCCGATTCCCAGGTTGACGCACGCCCCCCCCGGTGGGAAGCCCCGGAGAAGGATCGCGCAATCGAGCCCCTCGCGCGACACGCTGGAGCCGAGCAGCGCCAGCAGGGGCGCGGCTCCGGGTTCGGTCAATCGGATCCGCGAGGCTACACCGAAGGTGTCGCCGCTCGCCGCGGAAGGCTCATGGCGCAGCAGGAAGCGGGCCCAGGTTCGATTGCTCCAAAGAGCCCACTCCGAACCCGCGAAGAGCGCGAGTCCAAGGCCGAGAGCCAGGGTCCTAGAACCGGAAGTAGATGAAGGCATCGGATTCGAACTGACCCAGGAGGATGAACGCGTAGGCGAGCGCCGCGTACAGGCCGCCCCTGACCGGCCAGGGGAGAGCCAGGATGGCCAGGTCCCGCTTCGACCAGCGCCGCGCGAGATCCAGGATCAGGAGAGGCGCGATGGTGAGGAGGACGGGCCCCAGGTGAGCCCAGGGCATGGCCAGCCATCCCGCGGGGTTGATGAATCGCAGCGCCATCGTGCCCAGGGGCTGGCCGGGTTCGGCCCGGAAGAGGATCCATCCCAGGCAGACCAGATGGAAGGTCGCAAACCCCTGGATCAAGCGGAACGCGCCCGCGGCGCCGATGGGATCGGCCTTGGCGCCCCCGCGGCCCCGAAACCACCGCTCGACCGCGAGGAGACCTCCCTGGTACGCGCCCCACCACACGTAGTGCGCCGCCGCGCCATGCCAGAGGCCGCCCAGGACCATGGTGATCATCAGGTTCCGATAGGTCGAAAGGGTGGTTCCGCGATTGCCTCCGAGCGGGATGTAGAGGTACTCGCGGAGCCAGCTGGACAGGCTGATGTGCCAGCGGTGCCAGAAGTCGGTGATGGAGGTGGCGAAGTAGGGAGTCTCGAAGTTCTCCATCAGGGTGAAGCCCATCATCCGGGCGACACCCCGCGCGATGTCCGAGTAGCCGGAGAAATCGGCGTAGATCTGGAAGGCGAAGGCGAGGGCCCCGAGGTGGAGCGCTCCGGGCACGAAGCCGAGCTGGCGGTTGAAGACCATCTCGACCACGGTGTTGAGGTTGTCGCCGACCACGACCTTCTTGAACAGGCCGACCATGGCCAGGTGGAAACCCTCGGTGACATCGCTCGCGGAGATCAGACGGGCCCTGGCCATCTGGGGCAGGAGGACCTTCGCCTTCATGATCGGGCCGGCCACCATGTGGGGGAAGAAGGCGACGAAGAGGGCGAATTCGACCAGGCTCGCGGACGGTTCCACGTCGCCGCGGTACACGTCCACGATGTAGCTCATGCTCTGGAAGGTGTAGAAGGAGATTCCCACGGGCAGGAGAATCTCGATGACCGGGAGATGCGCTCTCAGCCCCAGCGCCTCCAGAAGGGCCGCGAACGAGCCGACGAAGAAGTTGAAGTACTTGAACGCCCCGAGGAAGAGCAGGTTGACGGTGA
>DAORUA010000368.1:0-3992 GCA_035432945.1 Vicinamibacteria bacterium
TGCTGTTGGTGCCGACTCCGCCCGCGCCGCTCTGTCCGGTGGCCATGGTGAACAAGCCTGTCACCTCGATCATCTGTCCGCCGAGGTTCCTCAACTGGTCTTCATTCATGCCCTGGCGGATGGGGACGATGGTCACGCGGGTCCCGGCTTCTCCCATCTCCCAGGTGGTGCCCGACATGCCCTGGATCCCGAGCCGCCCCTTGACCCTCACCGCGCGGCCGCTGTAGGTCTCGCCATTGAAGCTCAGGTCGTCGAGGCTCACGTCCCGGACCGGGCCATACAGGTTCTCGAGATACTCCGGGGTGTACTGGGAGAGCTGGGCCCGGGCCACGGACGAGAAGGCCAGGAGGCCCAGCACCAGGAGCAATCGGGTCTTCATGATGTTCGCTGCGAAAGTATGGACCTTCAAACCTTCTTCCACAAAGCGCCCCGGCCGGCGCTTTTCGGCGTAGGCTCCACCCCGAATCAGAACCATCACCCGTACCAGGAGGTCGCATGGCGGACACCGCAGCCGAAACCAAGGCATTCAAGCCCTACATCCCCGATGAAGCGAATGTCGCGGAACTCACGCCCCGGGCGCTCATCATCGGAATGCTGTTCGGCATCATCTTTGGAGCGGTGACGGTCTACGTCGGCCTGCGCGCGGGTCTCACCGTGGGCGCCTCCATTCCCATCGCGGTGCTCTCCATCTCGGTGCTGCGGGCCCTGGGGCGCCCCACCATCCTCGAGAACAACATCGTCCAGACCACGGGCTCGGCCGGCGAGTCGGTGGCGGGCGGCGTCATCTTCACCCTTCCCGCCCTGATCTTCCTGGGCTTCGGGCTCGAGTACTCCCGCATCCTGGTCCTGGCGCTCATCGGCGGCTTCATCGGCGTCCTGTTCATGATCCCGCTGCGCCGCCAGCTCATCGTGAAGGAACACGGCAACCTGCTGTACCCGGAAGGCGCCGCCTGCGCCGACGTGCTGATCGCGGGCGAGAAAGGCGGCTCGTTCGCAAGCCGGGTCTTCTACGGGCTGGGCCTGGGCGGCGTCTACACCCTCTTCCAGAACAGCAACGGACTCGCCATGTTCCCGGAGGCGCCGTCCTATTCGCCGAAGTGGCTTCCCGGGGCGACCATCAGCGCCGCCACCACCGCGGAGTACCTCGGGGTCGGCTACATCATCGGCCCCAAGATCGCGGGCGTCATCTTCTCGGGCGGCCTGTTCTCGTGGTTCGTGGCCATGCCCATGATCAAGTTCTTCGGGTCCCAGGTTCCGACCGCCATCTATCCGGCCGCCATCCCGATCGCGGAGATGACTTCGCCGCAGTTGTGGAACAGCTACATCCGGTACATCGGCGCGGGTGCGGTGGCCGCGGCCGGACTGCTCACCCTGATGCGGACCATTCCCACCATCGTCTCCGCCCTCCAGGCGAGCGTCCTCGAACTGAAGAAGTCCCGCAGCAAGGCTTCCGCCGACGTGGAGGCGGTGGGGCGCACCTCGCAGGATCTGCCCATCACCGTGGTCCTCGCCGGCTCCCTCATGATCATCGTGGCCATGTGGGCGATGCTCACCTTCATGCCCATCCCGGGCGCTCCCACCGGGGCGGGCGCGAACCTCATCGCGGCCATACTGGTGCTCGTCTTCGGTTTCCTCTTCGTCACCGTTTCCTCGCGCATCTGCGGCCTCATCGGAACCTCGTCGAACCCGATCTCGGGCATGACCATCGCCACCCTGATGGCGACCTGCGCGCTCTTCCTGGTGGTCGGCTGGACCGCGGCGCCCTATGGCGCGCTCGCGCTCATGATCGGCGGCAGCGTCTGCATCGCCGCCGCGAACGGCGGCAACACCTCGCAGGACCTGAAGACGGGCTACATCGTGGGCGCCACCCCGCGGGCCCAGCAGATCGCGCTCATGGCCGGCGTCCTCGCGTCCTGCTTCGCGATCGGCGCCACCCTCATCCTCATGAACAAGGGCCTCGAGAAGTACGTGGACATCAAGATCGCCGTCGATCTCGCGGCGAGCCCGGACGGCGTGAAGATCGAGACCGAGTCCTTCGAGCACGCGGGGAAGACCTACACCCTTCTCAATGTCATCGGCTCGCCCACCATTCCCGAGGGCAAGTACCTCTTTGACCGCGCCACCGGCCAGGTGGAGAAGCAGTGGATCCAGGGCATCGGTTCCGATCAGGCGACGGCACCCCAGGCCCGGCTCATGTCCGTGGTCATCAACGGCATCCTCAACCGGAAGCTGCCGTGGGGTCTCGTCCTCATGGGCGTGTTCCTCGTGTTCACGGTCGAGCTGCTTGGCGTCCGGTCCCTCTCCTTCGCGGTCGGCGCGTACCTCCCGGTGGGCACGTCGGCCGCCATCTTCGTGGGCGGCGTGGTCAAGTGGCTCGCCGAACGCGGGGTCGAGCACAAGGCGGAAGAGGAGACCTCGCCCGGGTCGCTCTACGCCTCGGGTCTCATCGCCGCGGGCGGCATCGTCGGCCTCTTCGCGGTCGCGGTGAAAGCCCTCGAGACCACCGGCCGCGTGCCCGCGAACCTGCTGCACGTGGGCGGCCCGCTCGAGACCAACCAGGTCGCCGGGGTGATCGCCTTCGTGCTGCTTGCGTATTCCCTGTACTACTTCGCGAAGAAGCCGCTCAAGAGCTGACACCGCCAGGGTAGGAGCCAATCATCCGGTGCGCAGCCTGATCCACCTCGGCCTTCTCGCCATGCTGGCCCTGGGCGCCCCGCCGCCCTCGGCCGCGCAGGTAGCGGGGGCCGCGGCCCCGAACCAGGCCGCGTGGCAGGCCTTCCACCGGAGAGACTTTCGAGAATGCGAGCGGCTCGCGCGCGAGGCCTTTCAGGTCGCGGAGACGGACCGCGACCCGCTCCAGGCCGCCTTCGCGGCCGCGAACCTCGCCGCCGCGGTGGCCATGCGGGGCCGCCTCGACGAAGGACTCGAGTGGTCGCGTCGCGCCGAGGAGCGCCTGGGTCCCGGCCGAGCGCCGCGGGTGCTCGGCCGCATCCTGGTCGGGCAGGCGATCCTGCGGCAGGTGCGAGGCGAGGAGGAGGCCAGTGAAAAGGCGTTCCTCCGCGCCCGGGAGGCGCTCGGTGGGGAGGACTGGTCCCTTGCCTTCGCGGAGGCGCTGGTGAAGGCGTACGACTGGAACGATCTGTACCTCGGCTTCGAACGCATGACCACGTTGCGTGAAGCGGCCCACGACTCGAAGGAACCGAGGCGCGCGGCGCTCGCGCTTCTCGCCCTGGGCTGGCTCGGCGGGGTGCAGGGCTCGATCGAGGCGGTGAAGGATTTCGAGCAGGCTCGGGCGATCCTCGTCTCGGCGGGTGAGAAGGCGGTCCTGCCGCTCGTGGATCACAACCTCGGCAGCATCCTCCTCTGGCTGGACCGCCTGGACGAAGCGCAGGCCGTGTACGAGCGGGGCCTCGCCGCGGCCCGCGGGGCCGGCGATCGGCGTCTGGAAGTCATCCTCCTCGACGACCTGAGCCTGCTGTTCAGCCAGAAGGAGGACTGGCCGCGCGCGGTGGCCTCGGATCGCGAGGCCGGCGAGCGCCTGGCCGCGATCGCGGAGGACGTGCGGCAGGGGCGCCTCGACGACTCGCTGCTGCTCGACCTGCGGCGCCTCTTCAAGGCTCGCTACGTCCACAAGCCCCAGATGCTCGTCGACCTGTTCCTCGGATTCTTCGACCAGCTCGCGGTGGAGCCGATGCCTTCGGGGAGCGGGAGCTGACCGTGATCTTCGAGATCCTGCTCGCCGCCGCCGCCCTCTCCTGCGGCGCCCCCGCGAAGGCGGAAGCAAAGCAGTGCGAGGAAGCCCTGCGCGAGGGCAGGATCGCCTCGAGCCGGGAGGTGGGCCAGGGGGTCAGCGGCGCCCTTCGGATCGACCTTCGCTTCGCCGAGGCCGAGGTGCCCGCGGTCTTCAAGAGCACGGACACGCACGTTCCCGGTTACGCCTTCCACCGTGAAAAGGCGGCCACGTTCCGGGACAGCTGGAAGCACGAGATCGC
>DAORUA010000369.1:0-3965 GCA_035432945.1 Vicinamibacteria bacterium
CGAGCGTTTGTAGGGTCCTGAGCGCCGGGGTCGAGGGCTTCTTCGTGTCCCGAACGCCCCGCAGGATCAGTCGTCGCGGCCTGCGAGCATTCTGCGCGCGGACTCCAACCCCGCCAGGCCGGGTTTCGCCGCCTCCAGGGCGGCCAGGACTTCCGCCGCCTCCTCCTGGAACGCGGGCCGTTCGTCCTCGGCCAGGCGCTCGAGCGCGCGTTTCAGTTCCCGCTTCGCTTCCTTCTCCTCGCCCGCGGCGAGGAGCGCCCAGGCGAGCCGCGCGTTCTGGTTCGCCGTCTTTTCGGGATCGCTCTTCAGTCCGGCTCGATACTGCTCGGCCGATTCCTCGAACCGCCCGGCGAGGAAGAGGCAGTGGGCGAGGTTGTAGTAGCCGAACACGAAGCTCGGATCCATGGCGATCGCGCGGCGAGAGAGCGCCTCCGCCTCGTTCAAGCGTCCCGCCTCGCGCCGGAGGACGCCGAGGTTCGACGTAGCGTCGCGCGATTCCGGATCGAGTTGCAGGGCGCGTTCCAGGGCGCGGGCCGCCTCCTCGGCGAGATCGGCCTCGCCGCAGGTCGCACCGTAGTTGATCCAGGCCCGGACATTCGTGGGATCCAGTTCGACCACGCGGGCGAAGGCCTGGCGCGCCCGGTCCAGGTCGTCCTTGAGGAGGCAGTCCTGCCCGAACGCGAAGTGAACCGCGGGGTCATCCGGGAAGAGCGACCGGGCCTCGTTCAGGGCGCGCCGGGCGAGGGCGCCGTCGCCGGCTCGGCGTGCGACCTCGGCCACCGCGAGAAGATCCGAGGCCCCGCCGACTTTCGTCACCCGCGCACCGCCGATGGGGGGAACCGCATCCTGCCCGGGATGCTATCCGCGGCCCGTGGTTTGCGCGGCGCCTTTCGAACGACTCCGCTTTTGCTAACCTTCCCTTCCCCCAACGCATGCCGTCGAAGCGAAAGCCTGCCTCAAGTCCCGTCGAAACCGAGGCCAAGATCCGTGTGTCGTCCCTGCCCGCGGTGAAGAGGAGGATCCGGGCCACCGGCGGCCGCCTGCTGAATCCGCGAACCTTCGAGGCCAATACCCTGTTCGATCTTCCCGAAAGCGACCTGCGGGCCGCGGGAAAGTCGTTCCGGGTCCGGCGCTACGGATCGAAGGGTTCGGTGACCCTCAAGGGCGTGGCCCGCGTCTTCGGAGGGGTGAAGTCGCGTGAGGAGCTGGAGACCCATGTCGCCTCGCCCGAGGTCCTCTCCGAGATTCTCCAGTCCATCGGGTTCGTCCCGCAATTTCGCTACGAGAAGTACCGCGAGGTGTGGAAGGTCGGATCCACCGTGGTCTGCCTCGACGAGACGCCGCTCGGTCACTTCGTCGAGATCGAAGGGGCGTTCTCCGCGATCTCGCGCGTCGCGAAGAGCCTGGGCCTCGACGCCGCGGACTTCCTGAGCGACTCCTACCCCGCCCTGTGGTCCGGGGCGGGTCGTCTCGATGCCATGGTCTTCCCCGCGACTTCGCGCGCGAAGAAGGAGCCGGCGGGACGCGCCCCCCGGTCGGGGAAGCGCGCGTGAAAGCGGTCATCCTCGCCGCCGGCCTGGGGACCCGCATGCGCCCCCTCACCGACAAGACCGCCAAGCCCGCGCTCCCGGTCCTGAACGAACCGCTCATCGTCCGCACCCTCCGCGAACTGAAGCGCGCGGGGGTCAGCGAAGTCATGATCAACCTGCACCACCGGCCGGAGACGATCCGCGCCGCCATTCCCGAGGGCGACCTCGGTCTCAAGATCAAGTACTCCCGCGAGACCTCCATCCTGGGAACCGGAGGCGCGCTGCGCAAGGTGCGCTCGTGGGTGGGGCGGAATCCGCTGTTCGTGGTCAACGGGGACGTAATCTTCGACTTCGACCTCAAGGCGATGGTGGCCTGCCATCGGAAGACCGATGCCCTCGCGACCCTCGCCCTCAAGCCCAACTCGAATCCGAAGAAGTACAAGCCGGTGGTGACCGACCGGACCGGGCGCATTCTCTCGATACGCGGGCTTCCGACCGGGCGCAAGGGCACGGTCTCGCTGTTCGCGAGCGTCCACATCATCGACCCGGTGATCCTCGAGCGCCTTCCCGCCGGGGAGTCCGACACCGTGGGCGATCTCTACATCCCCCTCCTGCGCGAGGGCGCCCACCTTCAGGGCGTGCGCCAGACCGGGGTGTGGCACGACCTGGGGTCGCCTTCCGGCTATCTCAAGGCCCAGATGCGGCTGCTGGCCGAGCGCGGAAGGAAGCGCTCGGTCCTGATCGATTCGTCGGTGAGGCTCGGGAAGGGCGCGCGCGTGGCCCGGTCGGTGGTGGGGGCGGGCTGCGTGATCGAAGCCTCGGCCCGCATCGAGGGCTCGGTTCTGTGGGACGGCGCGCTTGTGAAATCGGGCGCGAGCCTCAAGAATTGCGTCGTGATGTCCGGAACCGAGGTTCCGAAGGGGACGCACGCGGGACTGATCCTTGGGCCGAAGACGCGCGCGGCCATCGGCAAAGAATAGGAAATGATGACCGGCCTCGACATCCGCCTGACCGAATATCTCCGCACTCACCGGAAGGACGCGGCGCCCACCATGCAGGTCGCCGCCCTGTCCGGTGACGCTTCGACCCGCCGCTATTTCCGGCTGACCCCGAAACAGGGGCCCTCGTCGATCGTGGCCCTGTACCCGGATCCCTTCGACGCCCTGGCCACACCGTTCTACACGGTGGGCCAGGCCCTGATCCAGATGGGCCTGCCGGTTCCGAAGCTTCTCGACCATGACGGCCCGCTTGGCGTGTATGAGCAGGAAGACCTCGGCGATCTGACCCTTCAGCACGTGCTCGCGGACGCCTCGCCCGAGCAGAAGGTCGACCTGTACCGCGAGGCCATCGACGAGATCGTCCAGGCCCAGCGCGAGGCCCCGAAGGTTCCGCAGCGCGCGGTCTGCTTCCACACCGCGTTCGACATCGAGAAGCTCTCGTGGGAACTCCACTACTTCGAGAAGCACTTCCTCGAACTCCACCGTCGCGTCGACCTCTCCGTCGAGGACCGCTCGAAGCTCGCGGAAGGCTTCCACTCTCTCGCCGCCCAGATCGCGTCGTGGCCGCGCGTCCTCTGCCATCGCGACTACCACAGCCGCAACCTGATGCAGCACGCCGGACGCCTCTACTGGATCGACTACCAGGACGCCCGCATGGGCCCGGCCACCTACGACCTCGCCTCCCTGCTTCGCGATTCGTACGTGACCCTCGACGAGGAATTCGTCCGGGATCGCGCCGAGGAGTTCCGGCAGAAGGGCGCGCCCGACGAGACCCGCGAGACCTTCCAGCAGCGCTTCGAACTGATGTCGATCCAGCGCAACCTGAAGGCCCTCGGAACCTTCGGCTACATGGCCGTGATCCGCAACAATCCCGTCTACCTTCCCTACATCCCCGGCACACTCGCCCACGTGAAGCGCAATCTCGACGGCCATCCCGAGCTTTCGTCCCTCGCTTCCGTGCTGCGCCGCCACCTCGAGGAGTTGAAATGACCGCCACCGCCCGCATCCAGGATTTCAAGAGCCACGTCGGCGCCACGGTCAAGGTCTCCGGCTGGATCCACAACAAGCGGAGCAGCGGCAAGCTGCAGTTCCTGATCCTGCGCGACGGCACCGGGTACGCCCAGGCCGTGGTCTCGAAAGCCGCGGTGAGCGAGGACGCGTGGACGTCGCTCGAGAAGGCGGGGCAGGAGTCGTCCCTCGAGGTCACCGGTCTCGTGAAGGAGGACAAGCGGGCGCCCGGCGGGTTCGAGATGGATGTGAAGGACGTGACCATCGTCCAGTCCACCCACGATTTCCCGATCACGCCCAAGGACCATGGCACCGCGTTCCTGATGGAGAACCGGCATTTGTGGCTGCGCTCGGAGAAGCAGCACGCGATCATCCGGATCCGGCACGCGGTGATCAAGGCCTTCCGCGACTACCTCGACGAGCAGGGCTT
>DAORUA010000370.1:0-3964 GCA_035432945.1 Vicinamibacteria bacterium
AAATTTCCGTCACGGTGCCCTGCAGTTCGACCAGATCTTCTTTACTCATCTGCCCGCGATTTTAGCCTTGTTTCGACGCCCGAGGCTTGCGGGTCCCCTTCCCAGGCCTCCCGGGGGCCTCAGACTCGCTCCAGGAACGCCTCCAGGGCGCGGCGCTCCGCGGACCCCGGCGCGAACGGGTCGCGCTCCCGCGCACCCGGGGGCAGGGCCTCGCCCCGCAGATGGCCCAGGAGGTCGTCCTGCCACAAGGCGAAGAGCTTCGTCACCGCGGAGGCGCCGGCCCGCGAGTGAGAGCAATACCCGTGCATCAGCATGAACGACGCGGCCTCCCGCATCGCGGCCTGGGGGGTGAGGCGGATGGTGGGCGGGCGGTCCCCGGTCACGAGCTGGCGCAGGTTCGTGGTTCCAAGCACGCAGGGCGGGCACTGGCCGCAGGACTCGCGCTCGAAGAAGCAGGCGATCGACTCGACCATGGAGTGCGGCGTGGTGGCGTCGTCGAGAACCAGGATCGACGCGGTGCCGAGTCCGCTGCCCACCGCCCCGAGGGACGTCGGGTGCAGGGCCACATCGAGCTGAGCCGCGGACAGAGGCATCGACTGGGCCCCGTTCGGGAAGACCATGCCGATGTTTCCCACCGCCCCGCCGCCCTCCCTCTCGATCACGCTGCGCAGGGTGCGTCCGACCGCGATGGCGTAGGCGCCGGGGGAGCGGACATCGCCCCACAGGGTCACGGTGACGGTGTCGCTCGCGGCGAAGTCCCTGCCCGCCCGCACCGCCTCGGGCACGCGGGCCAGGGTATCGACGTTCTGCACCAGGGTGGGCCGTCCGAAGAGCCCCACCGCGGAAGGGCGGGGCGGCTTCGGCCGCGGCCAGGCCACCCGGCCTTCGATGGACTCGAGCAGTGCGGTTTCCTCGCCCCCCACGTAGGTGTCGTCGCCGCGATGGATGGTCACCCGGGGGGCCAGGCCCATCTCCAGCGCGGCGGCGGCGAGGCGCTTCTCCTCCTCCGCGAACGAGCCCTTCAGGTAGACGTACCCTCGCTCGGCGCCCAGGGTGTCGAGGGCGATCTGGAGGCCCTCGAGAACGTCCTTCGGCCGGGTCCGCATGACGAAGCGGTCCTTGATGGAGCCGGGTTCGCCCTCGCCGCCGTTCGCCACCACGAGGGGCACGCCGTCCTCGGCCAGGACCGCGTTCCATTTGCGCCAGGCCTCGTAGGAGGCGCCGCCGCGTCCGCGGAGCCCCGAGGCCTGAAGACGGCTCAACGTCTCTTCCTGAGTGAGTCTTGAGATGGTGTGGCTCCTTGAGTTCGCCCGGTGGTTCCGCGAAATTGTAGTAGGGAACGGATACACTCGTTCCATCTGTCCTGACCGCGGCGCGTTCGGCGGGACCTTTGCGGAGGACACGATGACCGATACGACTGAGGCGGGCGGGTTGCGGTTTCTTCGGGCCCCCGGGCGCCTGAGGCAGGCGGGCCTCCTCGCGTGCTGGATTCTCGGCCAGGTCGGGTCGGCGCAAGCCGCCCTGGGCACGGCCTTCACCTATCAGGGCCAGCTGAAGGAACTGGGACTGCCCGCGAGCGGTGTCTACGACTTCGAGTTCAAGCTCTTCGACGCATCCTCCGCGGGGGCTCAGGTCGGCCCGACGGTCTCGGCCGGCGACGTGGCGGTGTCGGCGGGGCTCTTCTCGCTGACCCTGGATTTTGGCCCGGTGTTCGGGGGGCAATCGCGCTTTCTCGAGATCGGAGTCCGGCCGGGAGCCAGCGTCGGCGCCCACACGCTCCTGGGCCCGCGGCAGGAACTGACGCCCACGCCGACCGCGCTCTACGCCGCGACCGCGACCACCGTGAATGGTCTGGCCTGCGCGAACGAGCAGATCCCGAAGTGGAGCGGCGGAGCCTGGACCTGCGGCGCCGTTTCGTTCGCGTCGCGCGTCTTCCGGACGCCTCCGATGACCGGAACCTCGTTCGTGACCGCGACGCTCGCGGGGATCAACGTCTGTGCAGACTCTGCCTTTCACGCCTGCACGGTGTGGGAGGCCATGGTCCTTGACACGGTGTCCGACACCGCGATCTTCGACCAGCAGGGCTGGGTGGCCGGGAGCTTCCCGAACGTCGACTCTCACCTGCGCTCGCTGGCCAGCGGGCAGGACTCGGTGATCTGCCCGGCGGGCAGCCACATCACGAAGTACCCGAGCGCGTTCGTGTCGGGAGCGATCAACACCGTGGGCGGTCTTCATTGCACTCCGGACGGGTTCAGCGCGCCCGTCTGGTGCTGCCGGAACAAGTCGTAGCGGCGCCTTTTCGCTCCGAAGCGGTCCCTCAGATAGAATCTGCACCTTCAAGTACAGATTCAGGAGACCTACCAGAAATGATCCAGCTCACACCGACCGCAGCCTCCAAAGTGAAGGGCATTCTCGAAGTCGAGAAAGAGAACATCGCCAACGGTGGCCTCCGGGTCTACGTGCAGGGCGGGGGTTGCTCGGGCTTCTCGTACGGCATGGTTCTCGACGAAGTGGCCGAGGACGATGAGGTGTTCGAGTTCGAGGGCGTGAAGGTCATCGTCGACCAGATGAGCCTGAAGCACCTCGACAACGCCACCATCGACTACAAGGAAGACCTCATGGGCGGCGGTTTCGCGATCAAGAATCCGAACGCGAAGTCGACCTGCGGCTGCGGCTCCTCCTTCAGCTCGTAATTTCGCCTGGGAACCCCCAGGGCCGCACGCCTCGATCGCGCGAGCGCCCCGCTCTCCCTTCGCTGGGGTTGGGGCCGTTCCGTCCGGGTCTGGTAAGAGATCCCACGTGGTCTCACCCCTTCCCGACACCCTCCCGCTTTTTCCCCTGCCGGGTGTCGCCCTTTTTCCCGATCTCCCGCTGCCGCTTCACATCTTCGAGCCGCGGTACCGGGCGATGCTGAGGGACACGCTCGCCGGTTCGAGGTTCATCGGGATCGTGCAGATCCGCCCCGGGGCGCCCCCCGTGGACGGGGCGCCGAGCCCCATCTTCTCGATCGGTTGCGCCGGGCGCATCGAGGGCGTCGCGGAGCTGCCGGGCGGCCGCTCGAACATCGTGCTGCGCGGCGTCTCGCGTTTCCACATCGACGAAGAGCTGCCCGAGGGTCTGCCCTATCGCGTGGCCCGGGTGAGCCCCCTCATCGAGAAGGTCCTGGACGAGGAGGTGCTCACCGATTCTCTGGCCCGCGTCCTCCACGAGATCGGCCAGATCGATGAGGGGATGTCCCTGCTCGCGCGCACCGATGAGGCGCCCAAGGCGCTGGTCGTGAACATGCTGGCCCAGCTCCTGCCCCTCGGGGAACTCGAGCGGCAGTCGTTGATCGAGGCTCCGAGCATCGACGCGCGCGCCCGCCTGCTCGCGGAGATCCTCGACTTTGCGCGCCTGGCGAGGACCTCGAACGCATCGGATTCCGCGATCCGGCACTAGGTAGGGGCGAGGCATGCCTCGCCCGCGCGAGCCTCGGCATCGGACCTCACCCGCGGCCGTGGCCGCGGACCTCGCCCGCGCGGCCGTGGCCGCGGACCTCGCCCGCGCGGCCTCGCAAGGGCGAGGCATGCCTCGCCCCTACGAAAGATCCACGCTCAGATCCCGCGCGGTGTAGATCTTCAACCCGTCCACGAACAGCGATCCCGCGCCGAGGTAGCGCCGTCCGGTCGGGGTGTCCTGCACCGCGGTGATCTCGACGAGCACGCTCACCAGCTTGTTCTCGGGGAGGACCTGGCCGCGATAGCGCCAGACCGTGGGCGCGTTCGGGGCCACGGACTCGGACCTCGATCGGCGCGCCCCGCCCCGCCTTTCGCGGTCGAGGGCCATGACGGTCAGGAGTTCCACCAGCATGTGGATGCCGAGGGAGCCCGGCTGCACGGGGTCCTGGAAGAAGTGGGCCTTGAAGAACCAGGCTGAGGGATCGACATCGTGCTCGGCCACCGCGGAGCCGAGCCCGGCCTTGCCG
>DAORUA010000371.1:0-3944 GCA_035432945.1 Vicinamibacteria bacterium
CTCGGCCACGTCCTGAGCCTCGGGCACGCGAAGATCCCCAATCTTTCGCTCCTGGGCCTCGGGAACCTTCCGCCCACCTGCTCCACCTCTCGCGAGGCGGCCCCCCGCGCCGGTTTCGGTCGGCTCGCGGAGAAGAGCGCGGGCAAGGACACCGCCACCGGCCACTGGGAAATGATGGGCCTTCTCACCGAGAAGGCCTTCAAGCTCTACCCCGGAGGCTTTCCCGCCTCCCTGATCGACCGCTTCTCCAAGGAGACCGGCCGCAAGGTCCTCGGCAACAAGGCCGCGTCCGGGACGGAGATACTCAAGGAACTCGGAGAGCAGCACGTCGCGACCGGAGACCTCATCGTGTACACCTCGGGCGACAGCGTCTTCCAGATCGCCGCGCACGAAAATGTCGTGCCGCCGGACGAGCTCTACCGCTACTGCCAGATCGCCTACCGCCTCGCCTGCGGAGAGGAGTTCGGGGTGTGCCGGGTCATCGCGAGACCCTTCGTGGGCGACTCCGCGGCCACCTTCAAGCGAACGCCGAATCGGCGCGACTTCCCGGTGCCGCCTTCGGGCCAGACCCTGCTCGACCACCTCGCCGCGGCCTCGCTTCCGGTCTACGGCGTCGGTAAGATCGAGGACATCTTCACCGGGCGAGGTATCGAGGAAGCCGTGCACACGGTGTCCGACGACGATGGCGTGAACCGGACGATCTCCGTCTTGAATCGCTGGCCCGGGGGGCTGGTGTTCACCAATCTCGTGGATTTCGACACCTTGTACGGCCACCGCAATGACGTCCAGGGCTATGCGCGGAACCTCGAGGCGTTCGACGCGCGCGTTCCTGACCTGCTGGCCGCCCTGCGCGAGGACGACCTGCTCATCCTCACCGGCGATCACGGGTGCGACCCTTCGGACGAGTCCACCGACCACACGCGCGAGTACGTGCCCCTTATCGTGGCGGGGAAGAAGGTCCGCGCCGGCGCCCTTGGGGACCGGACATCCTTCTCGGACATCGCCGCCACCCTCGCCGAGAACTTCGGCCTGGCCGGGAGGGTCCCCGGAACCTCGTTCCTGAAGGCCATCGCCTCATGAACGCCACTGTCCTTCTCGTCCTGGCTGCCCTGGCCGCCCAGTCGAACGGGGCCAATCCCGCGGCGCCCCGGAGCGGTCTGAGCCGCGAACTGTCCGATGCGTTCGGAAAGAAACTCGAGCAGCTCGAGAAGTTCGAGCACGATCCCAAGGCGAAGCGCCAGCCGGTCAGCGTCTCCGAGTCCGAGGTCAACTCCTACGTCCGTTTCGCGCTGGCGGAGAAGGTGCCCCGCGGCCTGCGCGAGGTTCGCATCGTCCTTCGCGAGGGACGGCTCGAACTCCGCGGCATCGCCAACCTCTCCGAGTTCCAGGAGCTGAAGGAGAAGGCGGCGAGCGCCGCCTCCTTCCTGAGCCTGCTGGGCGGCGACATGCCGGTGGAGATCGTGGCCGACTTCAAGAGCGACCGCGGCTTCGGGCAGTTCGAGGTGGTGAGCGCGCAGGTGGGTCCGGTGCCGCTGTCCGCGGCGATATTGAGCGACATCGTGGCCCGGGCCACCGTGGATCCGACGCGCCCGAACGGCTTCGACATCCGGGCGCCCTTCCGGCTTCCCTACGCCGCCAGGCGCATCCGACCGCAGCAGGCCCTCGCCACCGTCGAGTACTAGCTCCGCGTGAGCGCGACGCCCCGCGAGTCCCGCAAGCCCGGCGCCACGGGTTTGGCGGACCTCCGCCCCGATACGCCGGTTCAGTTCGTCAAGGGCGTGGGACCCGAGCGGGCGAGAGCGCTCCAGGCCGAGGGGATCGCGACGGTCCACGACCTCCTCCTCATCCTGCCCAGGCGCTACGAGGATCGGTCGAGCCTTGCGCCCATCAAGACTCTCAAGCCCGGCGTGAAGACCACGGTCTGCGGCCGGATCGCGGCGGTGAGCCTCAAGCGGGCGCGGCGCATGCCCATCTTCGAGGCCGTGGTCGAGGATGCGTCGGGGCGGATCAAGTGCGTGTTCTTCGGCCAGGCGTATCTCAAGGACTCGTTCAAGGTGGGCCGGCGGGTGGTCCTCTACGGCGCGCCGGAGTGGGATCGCTACGGCGGGGGACTGGCCCTCCACTCGCCCGACTCCGAGATCCTGGACGACGTCGAAGTCGAAGCCACGGGCGAGGAGGCGGGCACCGCGGGCCTCGACGAGGCGATTCACATGGGCCGCGTGGTCCCGGTCTACGAGAAGCGGGCGACGCTTCTCCCGAAGGTGTGGCGGCGGATTCTCACCAACCTCGTCCGGTCCCTGCCGCCTTCTTACGGAGAACCGGACCTGCTCACGCCAGACCTGCGCGGGGAACTGGGCGTGGTGGGACTCCGCGAGGCCCTGGTCTCCGTCCACGATCCGGCTCAGGACGCCGATCTCGGGTTCCTGAACGGCGCCAGGTCGAAGGGCCACCTTCGTCTCATCCTCGAGGAGTTCTTTCTCTTCACGGTGGGGCTCGCGGCCAAGCGGCTGGACCGGCAGCCGGGCGTGGTGCTCCGCGCCAACGAGGCGGCGCGAGCCGCGGCCAAGCGCGTTCTGCCCTTCCCGCTGACCGGCGCGCAGAAGAGGGTTCTCAAGGAGATCGCCCTGGATCTCGAGTCCGGCCACGAAATGAGCCGTCTTCTCCAGGGCGACGTGGGCTCGGGCAAGACCATCGTGGCGACCCTCGCCATGCTCCTGCCCGTGGCGAACGGCAGGCAGGCCGTGCTGGTGGCGCCCACCGAGGTCCTGGCCGACCAGCACTTCCTGACCCTTTCCCGCATCCTCGCGCCCGCCTCCGTGCGCGTCACCCGGCTCTCCGGACGGCTCCGTTCGACGGAGCGGAAGGAGGCGCTCGCGGCCATCGCCTCGGGCGCCGCCCAGATCATCGTGGGCACCCATGCCCTGTTCGAGCCGGACGTGGTCTTCAAGTCGCTCGCCCTCGCCATCATCGACGAGCAGCACCGCTTCGGGGTGATCCAGCGCGACGAGCTGCGGCGGAAGGGGGAGGGAGTGCACGCCCTGGTCATGACCGCGACCCCCATCCCTCGAACCCTGGCCCTGTCCTTCCACGGGGATCTGGACACCTCGGTCCTCGACGAGAAGCCGCCGGGCCGGAGGCCGATCCGCACCTCCCATCGATTCGAGACCCAGCGCGCCCGGGTCGTGGAGACCGCGAAGCAGCACCTGGCGGAGGGTCGGCAGGTCTACGTGGTCTGTCCGCTGGTCGAAGAGTCGGAGAAGCTCGCGGACGTGCGCGCGGTGACCCAGCTGACCCGCGAGTGGGGGCAATGGCTGCCCGGCGCGCGGATCGCCGCCCTGCACGGCCGGTTGCCGCGCGATGAGAAGGGCGCGGTCATGGACTCGTTCGTCCGGGGCGAGACCCAGCTCCTGGTCAGCACCACCGTGATCGAAGTGGGCGTCGATGTCCCGAACGCCACCCTCATGGTGATCGAACAGGCGGAACGGTTCGGGATCGCGCAGCTTCATCAGCTTCGCGGCCGGGTCGGCCGGGGACGGCACTCATCCGAGTGCATCCTGGTCACCCGGGCCTATCCAGGCGATGAAGCGAAGCTGAGGATCGACGCCCTCCTGGCCAGCGAGGATGGTTTCTTCCTCGCCGAGAAGGATCTGGAGATCCGGGGCCCGGGCGAGTTCTTCGGGACGCGGCAGTCGGGCCGAGGCCTCTTCCAGGCCGGCGACCCGGTGCGCGACCGGGAGTTGCTGATGCGGGCCCGCGACCTCGCCGACGCCTGGTGGAAGAGGGCGCCCGCGGATCACGCCCTGCGAAAGTACGCGCGGAGCGAGCAGTGGACCAGGCGTTTCGGCCTGTCGCAGGTCGGGTGAGCCGGTAGACTACCCCCGCGTGGCCAAGGCTTCTTCTCCCATCGTTCTCATCCTCGGCCAGGATTCGCTGCGCGCCGACCG
>DAORUA010000372.1:0-1691 GCA_035432945.1 Vicinamibacteria bacterium
GACGGCGTGAAGCCGGTGAGCCGCAGCGTCTCGGGCAGACGGCGGGCCTTCAGGGTGGGCGCCTTGGCCGCGGGGGCGACCTTTTTGGCGGGCGCCCTCTTCTTCGCGGGCACGGTCTTCTTCGCGACCGTGGTCTTCCTGCGCTTCGCTGCGGCTTTCGCCCGGGACTTCTTCGCGGTTGCCATGGACATACCCTCCTGTCGGCTCTTCAACCGCCGACCGTCGATCTGGTGAACATAGCACTTGCGTCCCCGGTCCCCGAGCCCTGGCCGGCCCGATACCGAGTAGTCTCCGCCCCATGTCGCTGAAACGCGAGCTTGGACTGTTCGACGCCACCATGGTGGTGGTCGGCGGCATCATCGGCACCGGCATCTTCGTCAATCCGTACATCGTCGCGCGGGCCCTCGATTCGACGCCCCTCGTGCTGGGGGCATGGTGCGTGGGCGGGGCGGTCGCGATCATCGGCGCACTCGCCTACGCGGAGCTGGGCCAGCAGCAGCCCCAGGCCGGTGGGCCCTACGTCTACCTGCGCGACGCCTGGCACCCCATGGCGGGCTTCATGTACGGCTGGGCGCAGCTCCTCATGATCGAGGCGGGCGGCATGGCCGCGGTGGCTCTCAACTTCGCCCGCTATTCCCTCCAGCTCGTCGGACGGCCCGAAACCGGCGCCATGCTCATCGCCGTCGCGGCCGCCGCCATCCTGCTGCTCACCGCGATCAACTACCTGGGCGTGCGGCCGGGCAGCCGCGTGGTGAACGTGTCCGTGGTCTTGAAACTCGCGGCCCTCGTGGTGCTTATCGCGTTCGCGTTCTGGGGCGGCGAGGCCGCTCCGAACTGGATGGCGGACACCCGCGCGGACGAGACGCCGTCGGGCCTGCTCGCCTTCGGCGCGGCCCTGATCCCCATCCTCTTCACGTACGGGGGCTGGCAGAAGGCGAACACGGTGGCGGAGGAGATGCGCGATCCGCAGCGCGACATGCCGCGCAGCCTGATCGTGGGCACGCTCATCGTGATCGCCATCTACCTGCTCGCGAACGTCGCCTACCTGCGCACCCTCGGTCTCAACGGTCTCGCGGGCACGGAAACGCCCGCGGCGAGCGTCGCCGGACTCTGGCTGGGTGAAAACGGCGCCCGCTTCATCTCCGCCACCATCGCCATCTCGACCTTCGGTTTTCTGAACCTCGGGATCATGGCCTCGCCCCGGATCTACTTCGCGATGGCCCGCGACGGCGTGTTCCTTCCCGCTCTCGCGAAACTCCATCCCCGGTACCAGACTCCCGGCCTCGCCATCCTGCTGCAATCCGCCTGGGCGCTGGCCCTGCTCTTCACGGGCAAGTACGAAGACCTGCTCAACACCGTGGTCTTCGCGGACTGGGTGTTCTTCGGCCTGACCGTGGCCGGGCTCTTCCGGCTGCGGCGCCGGTTCGCGGGCCGGGTCGGTTTCCGGACTCCGGGCTACCCCTGGCTCCCCGCCGCCTTCGTGGTAGTCGCGATCGCGGTCGTGCTCAGCGTGATCCGCACCGCGCCCGAGCGCTCGGCCATGGGCGTGGGGCTCCTGGCCCTGGGCGTGCCCGTCTACTACTGGTCGAGGTCCAGATCCGCTGCCGTCCCCCCGCCCGACTCCTCCACCAACTGAGATCCCCGATGCTGACCTCGCCCCTCGCTCCCTATCTTCACTGGGCCAAGACCCG
>DAORUA010000372.1:1791-3925 GCA_035432945.1 Vicinamibacteria bacterium
TCGATCCCCTCGCCGCGCGCGCGTACAACCTCGTCTCCGCCAATCTCGAGGTGATGCGCGCGTTCTTCGCCCGCCACCCCCGGCTCGAACTGGCGGGGCCGATCGAGGCCACCATCGCCTTTCCGCGCCTCCACGGAGTGGCCGATGCGGACCCGTTCGTCGCGCGCCTCTTCGCCGAACACGGCGTCGCGGTGGTGGCGGGCCGCTTCTTCGGGGCGCCGGCCCACATCCGCCTCAGCCTGGGAGGCCGGACCGATACGCTGGTCGCGGGCCTCGCGCGGATGGACCGCATGCTCGAGGGTTGAGATCGCCGGTCAGTTTCGCCGGCGGTCGGGACGCAGTTCGTCATCGAGCCGCCGGCCGTGGGTCACCACGATCCGCGGCAGCGCTTCGACATCGGACAGGCCGGTCCGGAAGTTCACGATGCAGGCCCGCAGCACGAACCTGCCCTCGATCACCGCGTTCGACACGAAGACCTCGCCGCTCTCCTGGAGGCGGGTGAGCAGAGCCTCGTTGAGCTTGTTGACATAGGGCTCGTGCGGGTGTTCGCGAAGGTCCGAGGGAACGAATCGGAAGGTGGCGATGCTCAGGTGCCGGGTCATGGGCTGGAGCTCGGCCTCCCGGCCGACGGCTTCGAACAGCGACTGCGCGAGGGCTATGTCGTCGCCGATCATCCGGACGTAGCCGCGGCGGCCGGTCTGGCGCAGGGCCAGCCAGACCTTCAGTGCCCTGAAGCCGCGTGAGTTCTGAAGTCCGAACTCGTGATAGTTGGGGGTCGGCTCTTCGACCGCTCCATCGAACTTGTAGTAGGCCGGGTGGTGAGAAAAGGCCTGCTCCAGATGACGCGGGTCGCGAACCAGGGCGCAGCCCGCTTCGAGCGGGCTGTAGAGCCACTTGTGGGGATCGAGGGCGAGAGAATCGGCCTCGCGCAGTCCGAGCAGATCGGGAGAGGCGTCCGGCAGCACCGCGGCGGGAGCGCCGTACGCGCCATCCACGTGGAACCACAGATCGTGCCTGCGGCAGGCCGCCGCGATGGCGGGAAGGGGATCCGTGACGCCGGTGCTGACCGTGCCCGCGGTGCCCACCACCATGAAGGGCTGGTGACCGGCCGCGCGGTCCGCGATGATCAGGTCTTCGAGGTCCTGCACGTCCATCTGCTGGTTCGCATGCGTCCTGACCCAGCGGATGGCCCCGGCGCCCAGGCCGAACAGTTCGACCGCCTTCTCCAGCCAGGTGTGGGTTTCCCGCGATGCGTAGACGAAGAGGCGCTTGCTTCCTCCGGTCATGCCTTCGGCGGCGACGTTCCACGAGGCCCGGGCGCGCCGCGCCGCGAGGAAACACGTGAAGTTGGCCATGTTCCCGCCGCTGACCAGGAGGCCCCCGCACGTCCTGGGGTATCCGACCAGGTCGGCGATCCAGCGAACGGTCTGGGCCTCGATCTCGCTTGCGACCGGGGAAAGCGCGGCCGCCCCCACGTTGGGGTTCACGGTGGCGGCCAGGAGGTCGGCCAGGGCCCCGATGGGAGCGGCGGAGGACGTGATGTAACCCCAGAAACGGGGATGCCCGTTGAACAGGGAGTGATCGAAGAGAAGGTCGGTGGCGCCCTCCAGCAGGTCGGCCGCCGGAGTTCCCGACTCGGGCAGGCCATCTTCGCCCAGCAGCTTGCGGATGGCCTGGGGAGAATCCGCGCTGGTCACCCGGCGGTCGGGCAGGGTGTCGAGAAACCCCGCGATGCGGTCGACCAGGCGGTGTCCCAGGGTTCGGAACTCCTCACCACTCATCTCCAAGGGCGCCTCGCGCCGTTTCTTTTCCGTCATTCGTTCACCCTTTCGCGGTCATATGTACCATGGTTCCAGCCGTCTGATCAGAACCCGGGTCGGGGGTCGCCTATCATCCGGCTGACGGGAGGAAGGAACATGAATCAGAACCGGGTCGCCCGCTGCGTCAGTTGTCGTTCGGAGGTCTCGGTCCCCGACAGCTACGCCGACGGAGCGCAGATCAGCTGCGGCAGCTGCGCGGTTCAACTCCGGATCGTGCGGAGCGGCGGCGGTCTGAGCCTGGTCATCGCCGACCCGCTGGCGCTGCGCGAGACGCTGCGCCAGGTGAAGCTCGACATCGCCCAGGCCAACCGCGA
>DAORUA010000373.1:0-3922 GCA_035432945.1 Vicinamibacteria bacterium
ACTCAGAGGCGGCGGGCCCGCCAGTCGATGATCGTGAACAGCCTGGCCCTCCTGGTGAGCGGCGCCATGACCGCGTTCTTTGTCTGGAGCCTCGTCCCTCGCTGGGCGGTCACGTTCGCGGGCGTCGGCCTGTCTCTTCCCCCAGCCATGCGGGTGGCGACGGAGGCCTCGGCGTGGATCCTGCGCCTGGGCCTGCCGCTCGCCGTGCTGCTCGTGCCCCTGGCCTTTCTATTCCGAAAGCGCATGAAGCTCCCGGGGGTCTTCGAGTCGGGGACGCTGCTCGCGATCATCACGGGGATCGCGCTCGTCCTCGCCCAGCTGGGCTGGCTCATGCTGCTGAACGAAGCCTCGCTCGCGATCGAGGCGGGCTGCCGGGCCCTGCCCGCGGTCAGACCCTGAGGTCCGGCTCTCTCAGGGCTCGTCCGCGGTGGGGCCGTACACCTGGGGCACGGTCGAGCCCATGGGGCGCAGGTAGGTCGTGATCTGGCCGCGATGGTGCACGATGTCGAAGAGGAATCCCCAGGCCTGGGCGCTGGCGAGGGCGCGATTGACTTCGTGGGTCCCGAAGAAGAAGGGGACCGCGGCCTGCCACTTCGCGTCGTCGAGCGCGCTCAGACGGGCGATGAAGGTCTCGAGATGGCGGTCGTAGGCATCGAGAACCTCGCGCATCGTCTTCGGGGCGGGTTCGTCCTTCCACTCGAGGCGGCCTTTCTCGAGGCCGTCGATCAGGGTGCGCTCCTCGTGCACGATCTGCCAGGCGATCTCGCGGGCCGGGCGCGACTTGGGGTCGGGACGATAGTCCGAGCCCTCCGGGATGCGGGCGATGACCTTGCGAGTGGTGGCCGATTCGCTCTTCCAGAACTTGATGAGCAGGTCCTTTTCTTCCATGGGCGCTCCTCTTTCGAAGTGTAGCAAGCTTGCCGCCCAGGGGACCCCGGCCTAACATCCGCGGCAACCCGTTTCCGACTTTTCCTGGAGGCTCGAGATGAAGAGAAACTTCGTGACGTCCGCGGTGTGCGCCGCGTCTCTTTCCGTGTGTGCCGTCGCGGCGATGAATGCCCAGGAGGGCGGTGCGCCGGCGGCGCCGATTCCGCAACTGGCCTTCAAACTCGTGGAGAACTTCTTCCACTATCCCGCCTATTCGGTCATCGGCCGGCTGAGCGGCGTCGCGGTTCATCCCACGAGCGGCAACATCGTGGCCCTCGTCCGGGGCCATCACCCCGTGCTGGAGTTCAAGTCGGACGGCACTTTCGTGCGCTCCTGGGGCGAGGGTTCCGACATGTTCAAGGGCGCCCACGCCGTCCGCTTCGACGCACAGGGGCACCTGTGGTACGTCGACGCCGCCGACAACATCATCTTCCGCTTCGACTCCGAGGGCCGCACCATCGGCACCCTTGGCACGAACCCCGAGCCCTGGACCTGGCTCACCCACGTGTACGAGCGCGGCGTGCCCAACAAGGCGGCCCTGTACCAGGAGACGGACATCGGCTGGGGCAAGGATGGAACGAGCTACGTGGCCGACGGCTACGGCAACTCGCGGGTCGCCAAGTACAGCAAGGACGGCGTCTTCATCAAGGCCTGGGGCGAGCGGGGCGCGCAACCCGGCAACTTCAACACGCCGCACGGCCTCGTGGTGGACAACAACGACGTGATCTACGTCGCGGACCGCGGCAACAGCCGGATTCAGACCTTCGACTCCGAAGGCACTCTGAAGGCGGTCTGGAACCTGCCCACCGCTCCCTGGTCGCTCTGCCTCACCAACGGGCCGAACCAGAGCCTGTTCGTGGGCAGCGTGGGCCGGGTCTACAAGATGGACCTCTCCGGGAAGGTGCTCGGCGTGCTCGGCCGTCAGGGCCGCATGCCCGGGACGCTCGACTCCATCCACCAGCTCGCGTGTCCGGATGAGAAGACGCTCTACCTCGCGAACCTCTACGCCTCCCGCCTCGACAAGTGGGTGGCCCAGTAATCGAAACCGATCAGGGGGCGAGGCGCTCGCGTATCCAGCGCCCGCCCTCGAGCCGGTAGCGCAGGCGGTCGTGCAGGCGTGACTTGCGGCCCTGCCAGAATTCCCAGGAATCGGGCACGAGGAGATACCCGCCCCAGTGGGGCGGGCGCGGCGGTCCCCCGCTCACCAGGGTGGTGAGGAAATGCGCGCCGAACTTCGCGGCGTTCGTTACCAGCACCGTGCGCGAGGCGATCACCTGGCTCTGCGGCGAGGCCCACGCCCCGATGCGGGAGTCGATCGGCCGGGTCTTGAAGTACTCGTCCGACTCCTCGGCGCCCACCTTCTCGACCCGTCCCTCGATGCGCACCACGCGCTCGAGTTCGACCCAGTGGAACTGCAGGGCCGCCTGCGGATTCGCGGCGAGCTCCCGTCCCTTGCGGCTCTCGTAGTTCGTGTACCAGACGATCCCGCGCGCATCGAATCCCTTGATCAGGACCACCCGCGTGGACGGGCGGCCACCTTCGCCCACGGTGGCCAGGGTCATGGCGTTGGGCTCGGGGAGCTGTCCGTCGAGCGCCTGCTGAAACCACAGGCCGAACTGCTCCATCGGATCGGCCTTCGACGCGCTTTCGTCGAGCTCGGCCTTCTCGTAGCTCTTGCGCAGGTGGGCGATGTCGGTCATGGCCCCAATCCTGCCTCAGCGGACCGGCCGGCGCACCCTACGAATCGCGATTCCTCGCCGCCTGTCCCCCGCGGGCGAACGCCTCTTCGTTGAGGGGAATCATGGCGCACTTCGACTTGAGGGCCTGGCGGATCGCGGTGAGGAGCGTCTCCTCCGGGAAGATTCCCGTGGCCGCCTGCAGGGCGCCGAGGGCCACCACGTTCTTGACCACCGGCCGCCCGAGCTCGGTGGCGATGCGGGTCATGGGAACCCCGAACGCCTTCACGCCCGCGGCGAGCGGGGGGACGTCCGCGATCACCGAAGAGTCGTAGATGATGGTTCCCCCGGGCACGACGGTCGGACCGAACCGGGCGAGGCTCGGCGCGTTGAAGGCCACGAGGATGTGAGGCGCGGGCGAGGCGGGCGAGAGGACTTCGGTGCGCGCGACGTGAACGTCCGCGTACGAGGTCCCGCCGCGGGATTCCGGGCCGTAGCTCGGGATGTGGGTGGCGTCGTACCCCTCGTTGATGCCGGCCCGCGCGACCAGGAGCGCCGCGGTCTGGGCCCCGTCGCCTCCCGCGCCCGCGAACTTGATCGCGATGTCCTCGGTTCCCCAGACCGCGGGGAAGTCCTTGCAGAACCGGGGCGCCTTCTCGGTGGTGCCTTCGAACACCTCCATCAGGTGCGTGGGATCGAACTCCGGGGTCCCCGGGCGCGCGTGCTCGGGGGGATTCTCGATGTCCTTCTTGACCCCGAGCGGGAAGGCCGCGGTCATCTTCTCTTTGACCCACTTCTCCGCGTCGGACGGGTTCATGCCGAGGTGGGTGGGACACTCGGCCAGGACTTCGACGAAAGCGAAACCCTTGTTCTCCACCTGGAGCTTCAGCGCCTTGGTGATCGCCTTCTTGGCGCGAACGCGCTGCTTGGCGTCGTACAGGGCCACGCGCTCGACGTACACCGGTCCATCGAGACCCGCGATGAGCTCGGCCATCTTGATGGGAGCGCCGTGGAAGTCGTTCCGGCCCTCGGGAGTGGTGCTCGTGCGCTGGCCCATGAGGGTGGTGGGCGCGAGCTGGCCGCCGGTCATTCCGTAGATCGCGTTGTTGACGAACACCACGGTGATGGGAATGCCCATCTGCGCGGTGCTCACGATCTCGGCGAGGCCGATGGAAGCGAGGTCGCCGTCGCCCTGGTAGCTGATGACGATGGAGTCGGGGTTCGCGGTCTTCTGTCCGATGGCCACCGCGGGAGCCCGGCCGTGGGCGGCCTGGGTGTTGCCGACATCGAAGTAGTAGTAGCTGAACACCGAACAGCCA
>DAORUA010000374.1:0-1644 GCA_035432945.1 Vicinamibacteria bacterium
TCTGCAACGCGCCGAGGCCTCGTTCCGTGACGAGACGGTGGCCTTCGGCGGGGGCGGCGGCGGCGGCGGTGGTTCGAACTCCTCCGCGGAGGAACTCGCCGATCTCTACGAGCTCGACCTCGACAAGCTGCGCAATCAGTACGAGACCCTGCAAAGCGGCGCCCAGCAGCAGCGGGACGAACAGGTCGACGAGGCTCTCTCGAGGCTGCAGGAACTGGCCCGCCGGCAGGAGCAGGAGAACGAGCGCGCGCGGCAGCGCGGGGCGCGGGCGCCCAACCAGGGTGGCGGGGGCGGCGGCGCCTCGCAGCGCCAGTTGGCCGAGGAGGCGGAGGAACTCGGGCGGAAGCTCGAGCGCCTGACCCGCGAAACCCCTTCGCCCGGCCTCGAGGAGTCGGCCCGTCGGCTGCGCGAAGCGGCCGCGGCCATGCGGCAACAGGCGAGCGCCCCTCGTGGCGCCTCGCCGACGGCCCCGGGGTCCGCGAACTCGCCGCTGGACCGGCTGCGCGAGGCGCGGCGGCTTCTCGATTCCGAGCGGTCCACCCGCCTCGATCGCGATCTCTCCGGATTCGCGGAGAAGGCCGAGGAGCTGAAGCGCGCGCAGTCCCAGATCGCGAGCGAGATGCGTGAAATGGCCGAGGGCGAAGGCGCGGGAAGCAGCGCCGCGCCCTCCCAGGGTGGGTCCTCCCGTGGTGAGCGCATCCGGGAGCGAAAGGAGTCCCTCGCCGCGGACGTGGCCGAACTGGAGTCGCGTCTCGACAAGGTCGCGCGCGAGGCCCGGAGGGAGCAGAAGGAAACCTCCCGGAAGCTTCAGGAGGCGGCGAATGGAATTCGGGATTCGAAACTCAAGGAGAAGATCCGCTACACCAAGGGCCTCGTCGATCGCGCTGCCAGCCGCGACGCGCAGGCCCTCGAGGCGGACATCGCGGAGTCGATCGAAGCCCTCGGAGCCCGGGTTCGCGACGCCGGAAAGTCGGTGGGCTCGCCTCCCGGGAAGCAGAAGGCGGAAGCCCTCGAGCGCGCCCGGGACCTCGCGAGGAGCCTTGACTCCATGCAGGAGCGGCTCCGGGCGAAAGGCGCCTCGCCGGCGCCCGGGGCGGCGAACGAGACGCCGCAGAGCGGCGCAGCGTCACCGGGATCGCAGTCCTCGGGCGCCGGCTCCGAGCGAGGGCAAACCCCGGGTTCGGCCAGAGGAGGAGGACCGGGGGGGATGGGCGGCGGCGGCCAGGGCCGCCTGGGCTCGGCGGATATCCGCCAGTTGCGGCGGGAGATCGCCGAACGCGCGCAGGATGCCGAAGCCCTGAGCAGGGCGCTCGAAGCCAGCGGCGTTTCGTCGCCCCAGGCCGCGGCCCTGGCCGGGCGTCTGCAGGGACTCGCCTCGGATCGGAACTTCAAGAACCCGCTCGGCCTCGCCGAACTCACCGCTCAGGTGGCGAGCGACATCAAGATGCTCGAATACGTCCTTCGACGCGAGGCCGACGGGGATCGCCCCGCCCTGCAGCTTTCCGGCTCCGAGGAACTGCCGCCCGGCTACCGCGCGATGGTGGAGGAGTACTACAAGACCCTGGGCAAGAAGCCCAAGCCTCAGTAGCCCATCAGGTCGTCGATCCAGACCTTGCCCTGACTCCCGAAGGGCATGGCCCCGTG
>DAORUA010000374.1:1744-3918 GCA_035432945.1 Vicinamibacteria bacterium
CCATCAGGTCGTCGATCCAGACCTTGCCCTGACTCCCGAAGGGCATGGCCCCGTGGTCGATCACGAACACGATGTGCGCGATCTGCTTCGGGTCGAAGGATCCATCGGACGTCCGGTTGATGCTGCGCAGCGACGCGAAGGGAATGTTGTGCAGCGTCCACGCGGTCGAGGTTCGCACCGAGGCGAACCACGCTTCCGTGCCCTCGTCGGCCGAGGCCGGGTTGAGGTCGCGGATCTGAAACCAGACCCGGTACTCTCCGTCGGCCTTCATCCAGAAGGACACGCCGGTGCTCGCGGACAGATCGCGCCGGGTCCGATCGACCAGGGCGCACCAGACCGGAGGCTTCGGGGTCGGGTTGAGGTGGAAGGACAGGAGCGCGGCCGCCCCGTGCCCGCGTCCGCCGAGCGGATCGAGGATGGGCGCGTCGATCCTGGATCCCGGGTCGTGCTCCGGGGCAAAGGCGGTGGCCCCTTCGAAGCGGTCGATCTCGGTCCGGCCCTCGACGTACGAGGGGGCGATGGGACGCGCGGCCTGCTCGCGGGCCCATTCGCCTTCCGCGGTCAGAACCGAGATCGGATTGGAGAGGATCCAGGGAGTGGTCTCCCCGGGGACGTAGGCCTCGACCCGGAACACGCCCGGGCCGGCTACCGGGAAATCCAGAACGCCTGCCCCCGTGGCCACCTGCTTCCCCGCCTCGATCAGCCGCAGCCGGGTTTCCCTGGGCATCGGACCACCCACGCGGAGGGTCATCCCCGGGGAGTGACGCACCGTGGATCCCGGACCATGCTCATCTCCCGCGGAGCCGCGGACGACGAACGAGAAACCCTTCGGATCGGCCTCGGAGGGTATGGCCACGACGCTGCTGCCCGCGCACAGCGCCTTCGAGATCGCTGTCCGCGCGATCGTGGGGCGGTCGGAAAGGGGTTCGTCGAGTTGCACCACGGTGCGCACGAGACCGAACAGAGCATCGTACGACGGCACCGGGACGCTGGTGGTCCGGGTCAACGGGATCCGTCCGTGAGCATCCGTGCCGCCAATCGCGGGTGCGAAACGCCGGGCGAGGACCCGGTCCCACAGGGCCAGCTCCTCACCGAAGGTTCCGAGCGTCCGGGCCAGGGCGAAGGCGGGGCGGACCGGGTACGTCCAGGCCGCCAGCGAGAGCGCGAGCGGCGACGCCTCGCGCCAGGCGGTGTCGCCGTTCACGACTTCCACGCCCCAGCTGCCGGGTTCGTTTTCGCGGGTGAAGCGGGTCTCGCCCCGCGGCGAGGTCGGATGCGCGGTAAAAGCGCATCCGCCCAGGTGGCGGATGTCGTCGAGAACCTCGCTGAGAGTCCCCGAAAAGCGAAAGCCCGGAGGGCGGATGCCGATGGCCAGGACGTGGCCGGCGTCGGTCGAAACCTCCGATCCGAGAATCACCAGGGGATCGCCGGGAGTCCGCGGCAGGCGATCGAAGATCTCCGGGTCGACCCGGTTGTGGTCGGTGATGACGATGAAATCGGCGCCCGCACGACGTCCGGCCGCGATCACCTCGGCCGGAGCGCCCCGGCCGTCCGAGAGATTGGTGTGAATGTGAACCACGCCCGAGGCGCGATAGCGCGGCCCCAGGACCGCGGCCTCGCCCACCAGGGGGGCGGGACCGGAGACGAGCGCCCGGATCCAGATGAGCGCGCCGACCACCGCGGCGAGCCGCGCCACCCATGCGACTCGGCCGCGCCGCGTGGTCACGGCAGCTACTTGAGCAGCCCCTTCAGTTCCTCGGCCTTGTCCGTTTTCTCCCACGTGAAGTCGGGCTCGGTGCGGCCGAAGTGGCCGAAAGCGGCGGTCTGACGGTAGATCGGCCGGCGCAGGTTCAGTTGCTCGATGAGGCCCTTGGGTGTGAGCTTGAAGACCTGGCGCACCGCGTCGACGAGCTTCAACTCATCCACCTTGCCGGTACCTTCGGTATCGCACATGACGGACACGGGATCCGCGACGCCGATGGCGTAGGCGACCTGCACGAGGCAGCGCTCGGCCAGGCCCGCGGCCACGATGTTCTTCGCGATGTAGCGGGCCATGTAGCAGGCCGAGCGGTCGACCTTGGTCGGATCCTTGCCCGAGAAGGCGCCGCCGCCATGGGGAGCCGCGCCGCCGTAGGTGTCGACGATGATCTTGCGGCCGGTGAGGCCGCAGTCGC
>DAORUA010000375.1:0-3893 GCA_035432945.1 Vicinamibacteria bacterium
AACCGGTGGTGGCCCTGCCCCTGGTCCTGCCTCCCACCGTCCTCGGCTTCTGCGTCCTCCTCGCCCTCGGCCCGCGCTCGCCGCTCGGCCGGGCGATCGAAGACATCACGGGTCACGCTCTCGTGTTCACCTTCGAAGGCCTGCTCGTCGCCTCCATCCTCTACAGCCTGCCCTTCGCGGTCCAGCCCTTCGCGACCGCGTTCGCGGGCGTGGACATCCGGCTGCGCGAGGCCGCGTTCTGCCTTGGCGCTTCTTCTCTCGGCACGTTTCTCCGCGTGATCCTCCCCCTCTCCCGTCGCGGCGTCCTCGCCGGCGTGATCCTGAGCTTCGCGCACACCCTGGGCGAGTTCGGCGTGGTGCTGATGGTGGGCGGCAACATCCCGGGGGTCACGCGCACCGCCTCGATCGCGATCTACGACAGCGTTCAGGCTCTCGACTACGCCGCCGCCTTCCGCACGTCCGCCGTTCTCGTCGGGGTCTCGCTGGTCATCCTCGCGGCCACGTCGCACCTTCTCGGCGGCCTCGTGCTCCCCGGAGCGCGACGACGATGATCGACATCGCGAAGTCGTTTCCCGGCGGACCCTCGCTGCGTTTCGAACTGACCTTCCGGACCACGGGGACGACCGTCCTGTTCGGACCGTCCGGCTCGGGAAAGACCACGCTGCTCCGCATGCTCGCCGGTCTCGATCGCCCCGATCGGGGCCGGATCGGCTTCGGAAACGCGACCTGGTTCGACGGCGAGACCGGAGCGAACGTCCCTCCGCAAAAGCGGCGCGTCGGCTACGTCACCCAGGAATCCGCTCTCTTCCCGCACCTCACCGTCCTCGAAAACGCGGGCTTCGGCGTGCCCGTTCCCGACCGGCCCACCCGCGTGCCGAAGATGCTGATCCTGATGGGAGTGAACGATCTCGCCCTTCGCTTTCCGCACGAACTGTCCGGAGGCCAGAAGCAGCGCGTGGCCCTGGCCCGCGCGGTCGCGGCTCGTCCGGACGTCCTGCTCCTCGACGAACCGCTCTCCGCTCTCGATGCCTCGGCCCGCGAGGCCCTGCGGCGCGATCTCGGACGGTTCCTTCGCGCCGTATCGCTGCCCACCGTCCTGGTCACCCATGACCGTGCGGAAGCGCTGGCCCTCGGCGATGACGTGGTCCTCATCGCCGACGGACGTGTGCTGCAGCAGGGTCCGATCGCGGACGTGTTCTCCCGGCCCGCCTCGCTCGAGGCCGCGCGCGTGGTCGGCGTCGAGGCCGTGATCCGCGCGCGGATCACCTCCCGCAGCGAGGGCCTCGCGACCCTGGACGCGGAGGGAGTCACCCTGATGGCACTCGACCCGGGAACCGGAGTGACGGACGTATTTGCGTGCATCCGCGCCGACGAGGTCATCCTCGAACCAGGACCCGCGGCCACCAGCGCGCGCAATCGGCTCGCCGCCACCGTGACCGCGGTGCATCTCGAAAGCGCGCTGGTTCGAGTCGATCTCGATTGCGGCTTTCCGCTGGCCGCCTTCATCACCCGCGCCTCGCTGAGGGAGCTGAACCTCGTGACGGGTTCGAAGGTGAACGCCATGATCAAGGCCCCCGCGGTTCACCTGGTTCCGCGAGAGGGCGCCGCACCGCGCATCTGACGCCAACGACGCATCAGCGGACGGAACGCCGGGTATGCTTGCCCCGCGTTTGAATGGCCCCGGCAGGGGGGCCGCCTACCGCGCCGGCCCCCGGGGTCCGCGCATCCCTCTTGAGGAGTCAATCACCCATGAAGTCGCGCCGCATACTGCTCACCCTCGCCGCCACCCTCGTGCTGAGCTATTCCACCGACGTTCTCGCCCAGGGCGCCCGGCCCGGCGCGCCCCCCGCAGCCCCCGCCGGTGGCGCCAAGGCCGGGAAGGAAGCGGATCTCCTCCCCGCCGAACCCGTGATCTCGCAGCGCACCGGCACGTTCAACGGCCAGACCGTCTCCTACACCGCGGAAGCGGGCTGGATCCCGATCCGCGAGGACGGGAAGATGGTGGCCAAGATGTTCTACGTGAGCTACACCAAGAACGGTGTCACCGACGTGAGCAAGCGCCCGCTCATCATCTCCTTCAACGGCGGCCCCGGCACCGCGTCGGTGTGGATGCACCTCGGCTTCACCGGACCCCGTCACGTGACCTATGACGACGACGGTTTCCAGCAGAAGCCGCCCGCGGGTCTCGAGGACAATCCGCACGCCATCCTCGACGTGGCCGACATCGTCTACCTCGACCCCATCGGCACCGGCTTCAGCCGCATGGTCGAGGGTGAAGACCTCCACAAGTTCCACGGCAAGCTCTCCGACATCCAGTCCGTCGGCGACTTCATCCACACCTACGTGAACCGGAAGGACCGCTGGACCTCGCCCAAGTTCCTGATCGGCGAGAGCTATGGAACCACCCGGGCGTCCGGCCTCGTGGGCTCCCTCCAGCAGCGTTTCCAGATGTGGATCAACGGCGTGATCCTCGTCTCCGCCACCGACTTGAACCTCGAGCGCGGGCCCGACGTCACCCACGCCACCGGCCTTCCCACCAAGACCGCGACCGCGTGGTACCACAAACAGCTCCCTGCCGATCTCCAGAGCAAGCCCCTTCGCGAGGTTCTCGCCGAGGCCGAGAAGTTCACGATGAACGAGTACCTTCTCGCCCTGGCCAAAGGCGATCAGCTCACTGCCGCCGAGCGTGACAGCGTCGCCGCCAAGTTCGCGCGCTATTCCGGTCTGAGCAAGGAGTACGTTCTCCAGGCGAACCTCCGCGTCGACTTCGCCCGCCACTGGAAGGAACTCCTTCGCGATCAGCGTTACACCGTGGGCCGGCTCGACACCCGCTACATCGGCATCGACAAGGACGCGGCCGGCGAGCGCCCCGAGTACTCGCCCGAGCTGACAGACTGGAACGGGCCCTTCGGCGCGGCGATCAACAAATACCTGCGCTCGGAACTGAAGTACAACCCCGATATCCCCTACAACGTCTGGGGCAACGTGCGTCCCTGGCAGCAGGACGACACCACCAGCGTCGCCGAGATGCTGCGCAGCGCGATGCGCGACAACCCTTACCTGAAGGTCCTCGTGACCGGCGGCTACTACGACGCCGCGTGCGACTACTTCAACGCCATCTACACCATGAACCATCTCCAGCCCGGCGGCGAGTTCAAGGACCGCTATCGCTTCGCCTGGTACGAGTCGGGCCACATGATGTACCTGCGCAAGCCCGACCTCAAGGCTTCAAACGACGATCTCCGCACCTTCATCAAGTGGTCGCTCGAGGACATCAAGGACTACCCGCGCAAGGCGAAGCCGCGGCAGTAGCGGCGCCGCGGCACGATGCTCCAGACCCTTCTTCTCACCGCGACTATCGCCGCCTCCCTTCCCCCACTCGTCCGCGGGACCGTGGCGTTCACCCTCAAGGACCGCGAACTGATCCCGGAGAGCATCGCCCACGATCCGAAGGACGGCGCGTATTACGTCGGGAGCATGTACAAGCGGAAGATCGTGAAGGTGGCGGCCGATGGTCGGCAGTCGGACTTCGTGCCCCAGGCGAAGGATGGCCTATGGGGTCTGGTCGGCATGAAGGTGGACCCCAAACGGCGCGAACTCTGGGCGAACTCGTGCAACCTGAAGGACCGCCAGCCGCCGATGGTTCCCGACGACGAGACGACCAGGGGCCAGGGCGGCGTCTTCCGCTACAACCTCGACACCGGCCAGCTCATCGCGAAGTACACACTGGGCTGGCAGATGTCGCCGCGGTGCTTCAACGACCTCGTGTTTACGCCCGATGGCTCCGTGTACTTCTCCACCGGACCTGACGGCGTCTATCGCCTTCGACCGGGCGAAAGCCGCGTGGAGTTGTTCGTCGAGTTTCCATCGTTCATCAACGGAATCGCGGCCTC
>DAORUA010000376.1:0-3889 GCA_035432945.1 Vicinamibacteria bacterium
GGCAGGACGTGGAGACCCTGCTGCGCCGGCTGCGCGGTCTCGCCCCCGATTCGCCCAACGACTTCCAGCTGACCTCCCCCGACCAGATCATCGCGGTCTTCAACCAGGTCGGGAACGCGATCGGGGGGGCGACCATCGCCCTCGCCGGCATCAGCCTCTTCATCGGAGCCATCGGGATCGGGAACGTGATGATCATCAGCGTGACCGAGCGGACGCGCGAGATCGGGATCCGCCGCGCCCTCGGCGCCACCCAGGGAGCGGTGCGGCGGCAGTTCCTGATCGAGGCGGGCGTGCTCTCCGGCGCGGGCGGCGTCCTCGGCGTTCTGGTCGCGCTCGGCATCGGCTTCCTCGTGACCCTCGTCCTGCCCCGCTACGACGCCCGGCCGCCCTGGAACGCGGCCATCGTCGGGGTCGCGGTCTCGATCGCGGTGGGCCTCATCGCGGGCTACGTGCCCGCGTCGCGGGCCGCTTCCGTCGATCCCATCGAAGCGCTTCGCACCGATTGATCCAGGGACCCGCCGGCCGCTCGCGGCCGCCGCATCCGCTAAGCTCATCGGTCCAAACAGGAAAGGTCTCCATGCTTCTCGAAGGAAAAACCGGTCTCATCCTCGGCGTCGCCAACAAGCGCTCCATCGCCTGGGGCATCGCGAAAGCCTGCGCCCGGGAAGGCGCGCGGCTCGCCCTCACCTACCAGGGCGAGCGGCTCAAGGAGAACGTGGACGAGCTGTCCAAGGACCTCAAGGAACCCATCCTCTATCCGTGCGACGTCAGTCGGGACGAGGACATCGCGGCCCTCGCCGCGTCCGTGAAGGCCGATCTCGGGCATCTCGACTTCGTGGTCCATTCCGTCGCCTTCGCCCAGCGCGAAGAGCTGACCGGCGAGTTCCTCAACACCTCGCGCGAAGGGTACCGGATCGCCCAGGACATCTCCTCCTACTCGCTCACCGCGGTCTCTCGGGCCATGGCGCCCCTGATGGAAGGGCGCGCGGGCTCGATCGTCACCCTCTCTTACCTCGGGGGCGAGCGGGTGGTGCCCCACTACAACGTCATGGGCGTCGCGAAGGCAGCCCTCGAAATGTCCGTGCGCTACCTCGCGGCCGACCTCGGCCCGAAGGGCATCCGGGTGAACGCGATCTCGGCCGGCCCCATCAAGACCCTGGCCGCGGCCGGGGTCGGTGGGCTCGGCAAGATGATCGACTACTACCGCCAGCACGCCCCCCTGCGCCGCGCCACCGACCAGGACGAGGTGGGCGACGCCGGCCTCTTCCTCCTCTCGAACATGTCGCGCGGGGTGACCGGCGAAGTCCTCCACGTGGACAGCGGTTTCCACGTCATGGCCATGTCCGCCGACCTCGCCTAGCCGGAACAAGAAAGCAAGAATGAGCACAGTCCAGATCGAAATCAAGGACGGCATCGGAGCCATCCGCCTGGCCGGACCGCGCGGGAACGCGATGAGCGAAGAACTCGTCTCCGACCTCTCCTCGGCGCTCCGTACCGTGGGCGGGGAGCCGTCGGTCAAAGCGGTGCTCCTCGCCTCGGCGCACCCGAAGCTCTTCTGTCCCGGCCTCGACCTCGTGTCGTTGTCGGGGATCTCCCGCGCCGAAATGGGCGCCTACATGGTCAACTTCTCGACCCTCCTCACCGACCTCTTCGCCCTGAAGAAGCCGGTGGTTGCGGCGGTCAACGGCGCGGCGGTGGCGGGCGGGTGCCTGCTGGCCCTCACCGCGGACTGGCGCATCACGAAGCGCGGCGCGCCCATGGGGCTCAATGAAGTGAAGGTGGGCGTGCCCCTTCCCTGGTCGGCGGTGATGCTGCTCCGGACCGCGGCCCGCGCGTCGGCGCTGAGCGCGGTCGCCCTGCTCGGCCGCAACTTCGAAGGGGACGCGGCGGTCCTCGCCGGTCTCGCCCAGGAAGTGGCGGAGCCGGAGGCCTTCGACGGGGTGGTGGCCGAACGGCTGGCGGAGTTCGCGGAGAAGGACGCCTACGCGTTCGGGGTCACCAAGGGGTATCTCCGCGGGGCCGCGGTGGCCTCCATGCGGGACCGCGAGACCGCGCTGCTCGACGAGTTCCTCGACGGCTGGTTCTCGGAAGGCACCCAGGCGCGGATCCAGAAGGCCGTGGCCGCTCTGAAGGCGAAGGGCTAGGGTCCTACAGCACGTCCGACCAGGGCGGCGACGCCGCGAAGGCGGCGTGGATCAGGCCCACGTGCGAATACGCCTGGGGGAAGTTGCCCCACATCCTTCGCTTCGCGGTGTCGTAGTCCTCGGCGATGAGCCCCAGGGGCGACAGCGCTTCGGTGATCCGGTCCATGTGTCGGCGCGCCTCGTCGATGCGGCCGGTCCTGGCCAGGGCCTCGACCAGCCAGAACGAACAGATCACGAAGGCCACCTGCGGAGCGCCGAAGCCGTCGTCGGCCCGGTATCGGAAGAGCCAGCCGTCGCGCGATAGCCCGTCCTGGATCGCGTCGATGGTTCGATGGATCCTCGGCGAGTCCGGGGTGAGGATGCGAAGGGTCGCCATCTGCAGGAGGGATGCGTCGAGATCGTGGCCGCCGTGACTGGAGGCGAAGGCGTCGAGCTTCTCGCTCCAGGCCTCGCGCACGATCCGGGCGCAGATCGAGGCCGCGGCGCTCTCGAACTCCGCGGCGAGACCGGGTTGGTGGATCTTCGCCACCCGCGCCATGCGGTCGGCCCCTGCCCAGCACATCAGGGTCGAGAAGGTCTGCGGCTTCCACGCGGTCCGGTATTCCCAGATCCCCGCGTCCGGCGATCCTGCGACTTCGACCGCCCGCCTCGCGAGCCGGGTGAGGAGGTCGAAGGCCTGGCTCGAGCGCTCGGCCTGGAACCGCTCGTCGAGGTACACGGGGGCGAGGGCGAGGACCATCTCTCCGAAGATGTCGTTCTGCAGGTGTTCGGCTGCCGCGTTTCCGACCCGCACCGGCCCGTGTCCCTCGTAGCCCGGCCACGCCTCGAGGACACTCTCGCCGAGGTCCGATCGACCATCGATGCGATAGAGCGGAGCGAGCTTCAGGTCGGGCGCGCCCCCCGCGACATCGAACAGGTAGTTCACGAAGTGCTCGCGCTCCTCGAAGTGGCCAAGGAGGCGGAAGGCGCCGAGAGAGTAGTAGGCGTCGCGCAGCCAGCAGTACCGGTAGTCCCAGGTGCGCCCGGATCCGGGCGCTTCGGGAAGGGAGGTGGTCATGGCGGCCACGATGGCGCCGGTGTCCTCGAAGCAATGGAGCTTCAGGACGAGGGCGGAGCGGATGACCTCCTTCTGGAACTCGGGCGGGACGTTGCCTTGCTTCACCCACGACTGCCAGTAGCGGATGGTCTCGCCCAGGAACCGGCTGGCCAGGGGAGCGAGGGCTTCTTCCACGGGGGCGCCCCAGGAGAGCACGAGGTGACGGCGCGAGGTGAGCGCGAAGGGCTGGCCGCCGAGATAGGAGGCCGGCACGTCGGTGGTCAGCCGCAGGTGCGAGGCGAAGCCTTCATAACGGACGTGGTTCGAGCCGAAGAGCCGGTCGGGCGCCGCCTTCGACCAGCCTATCCGCGGTTCGCACGACACCCGGATCCGCGGCGTGCCTTCGAGGGGTTCGACGATCCGGAAGAGCTGGGTGGGCCGGAAGGTGCGGTCGAACTGGAGGAAGCGGGGGGCGAAGTCGAGGACGCGGAAGGCCCCGGCTTTCGTCTCGAAGCGGGTCTCGAGAACGTTGGTGTTCTCGATGTACCGCTGCTCCCCGGCCTCTCCGCCTTCCGGCCCAAGGTCGAAACGTCCGCCCCTCTCCGCGTCGAGGAGGGAGGAGAACACGGGCTCCGAGTCGAAGCGGGGCAGGCAGCACCAGACGACCGACCCGCCGCGGTCGATCAGGGCGGAGATCTGGCAGTTGCCG
>DAORUA010000377.1:0-1526 GCA_035432945.1 Vicinamibacteria bacterium
ATCTGCTCGAGATTCCGGCTGTGATCCGCGTTCTGCGTGATCGAACTGCTCATCTCTTCGAGCGACGCCGTGGTCTCCTCCACCGAGGCCGCCTGCTGGGCCGTCCCGTTCGACAGGACATTCGACGAGGCCGTCAACTGCTGGGCCGCCAGCGACACCGATGACGAGGCCGACCGCGCGTTCTCGATGGTCCGCGAGAGTTGCGCCGACATGTTCGCCCACGAGGCCCCGAGCCGGTCCCTTTCGGATCGCGGCTTGACCAGCGAGGTCAGATCGCCGTCGGAGAGACGGTCGGCCTGCTCCGCGAGCGACCGCAGGTAGGTGAGCAGTTCCCGGCAGGACTCCTGCAGCATCCCGAGTTCGCCCTGCTCGCTGACCGTCACCTGCTGGTCGAAGTCTCCCGCCACGATCGCCTTGTGAACCCGGGAGACCTGGGTCACCGGATCGGAAATCGCCTTGCCCACCCAGTAGGCGACGAACGGGACGACGATGGCGAAGAGGATGAGAATAAAGAGGGCCACGCGCCCCGAGCGCACCGAGGTGACCCGCGCATCGTCGAGGCCTTCGCCCGCGGCCCGGGTTTCGGATTCCACCATCTTGCGCAGGTCCGCCACCACCTTCGAGGACTTGCCGGACAGGGACGATCTCAGTTCGTCGAACTCCGCATCGACGGTCTGGTTCTTCCGGGCCTGCGGGTCCTTGAGGATCTCGAGGATCCGGGCGGCGTCCTTCCTGGTGTCGAGCAGGCGATCGCGCACATCCGCGTACCCCGAGCTTGCCGCCTCTTCGGGAGTGAAGAGCGTTTCGAGCGTCGCCATCGCGGCGGCAGCGCCCGCCGAGGCCGTGTTGAACTCGCCTTCCTTCTCGGCAAGATCGCTGCCATAGTCGGCCGCGTTCAGCACCGGGCCGGTGAGCCTCTCGGTCAGGGAGATGAGGGCGCGCGTGCCGGAAACCCGGTCGAGGTCGCGAATGCTCTCCTGGAGGCGGGTCTCGACGCGCCCGTTGGAGAGAAAGAGCACCACCCACATCGCGACCGCGAGCAGCAGGCAGGCGGAAGCGCCCGCGATCAGCTTCTCCTTCAGGGACAGGTCTCTTCGCATCGGCTCCAATCCTAAGCGACCTTGAGGAATCTGCCACGTTGTAGAGTGCCACGGCTCAATGGATGACGCTCAGAATGCCCGGCGCGCCGGAGTGGTGACGCCCCGAGCGGCGGCCCTGACCGTTGGAGCCCTCGTCTGCTTCGCGCTCAACTCCCTGCTGTGCCGGGCCGCGCTGGGCTCCGGCCACATCGACGCCATGAGCTTCACCCTGGCCCGCCTGGGCTCGGGCGCGCTGATGCTGGTGCTCATCGCGAGCTCATCCAGGCGGGCGGCGTCCGCGGGGCATCCCGTGGATGGCTGGAACCTCGCAGGCTCCGCCGCGGCCCTCTTCCTCTACGCGCTTCCCTTCTCGCTCGCCTACCTGAGAATTCCCGCCGGCACCGGCGCCTTCGTCATCTTCTGCTGCGTCCAGATCACCATGATCGG
>DAORUA010000377.1:1626-3875 GCA_035432945.1 Vicinamibacteria bacterium
CCGCCGGCACCGGCGCCTTCGTCATCTTCTGCTGCGTCCAGATCACCATGATCGGTTGGGACCTGGTCACCGGGGGACGCCTGCGGCCCGGCGAGGGCGCGGGCCTGGCCCTCGCCCTGTCGGGCCTCGGGTGGCTCACACGGCCGGGGGCGGGATCGCCCGACCCGCTGGGCGTGGGGCTCATGGCGGTGGCCGGGGTCTCCTGGGGGGTGTACTCGATCCGGGGCCGCCGGTCCGGACCGCCGCTGCTGGCCACGGCCCGGAACTTCGCGGCTTCCCTCCCGCTCGCCCTGTGCGCCAGTCTGGTTTCTCCGGCTGGCGTCCACCTGAGCGCCCGAGGACTACTGCTCGCCGTGCTGTCCGGGAGCGTCACCTCGGGCCTCGGGTATGCAGCCTGGTACGCGGCTCTGCCCTCCCTTTCTCCAACCCGCGCGTCCATCGTGCAACTCGCGGTGCCGCCCCTCGCCTCCATCTTCGGAGTCCTCCTGCTGGGAGAGGTTCTCTCGCCGCGCCTTCTCCTGGCCGCGCCCATGATCCTGGGCGGCATCGCCATTGCGGTGAAAAGCCACCGAGACTGAACCGGAATTCGGAGCAACTTGTCGGCCCGGTCTCTTGGCGGTAGCCTCTTTTGATGACCCAGTTCTCCCTTGCCTCCCTTCCCACCATGCTCGTCGCCGCGCTGGCCGGCATGGCTGCCGCGTGCGCGCCGCCCGCTCCTGGCGACGTCCTGCTGGGTCAGCTGGAGGCGAAGCAGTTCCTGAAGTACGCGGGTCCGAACGCCGACAAGGTACGCGCCGAAATCAAGGACAAGGGATGGCCGGCGCTCTTCGGTGACTCCGGCCGGGTCTTCGGGGCGGACGGACTCACCCTCGCCAAGGGCGGAGTCTCGAAGTTCATCGAGAAGCTGCGGCCGTTCCTCGAAGGCCAGGGCGTCAAGATCCCGGAACTCAAGGATGACCTGCAGCAGGAGAGTTACACCCTCCTCGTCGACGGGGCGCCGTTTCCGATCTGGACCAAGGACGACCTGACCCGCGAATTGGGCGCTCAGCCCGGGATCACCTCGGGGCTCGCGGCGGCGCGGGCGTTCGCACTGGTGAACAAGCTGCTCGAGAACGCGAAGTCCCCCGAGCGCGCCTACGCGATCTACAGCGGGGCGGCGCTGTCCGTGATGTTCCTCACCGACGACCTGCTCGCGGTCATGAAGGCCGATCCCGTGGCCGTGCCCAAGTTCATGCCGTACCAGCTGACCACGGACTTTCCCTTCTTCGGCCAGCCCCGGCAGTAGGCGGGGCCGCTAACGCCCGAGCCGTATCCTCCGGGCGAGGCCCTCCGCCGCGGGCGGATCGTCATTCGCGAGAACCACGATCACCAGGCGCTCGGCGGCCTCCACCTCGAGCGCGGCGTTCACCCCGGGGCTGCCGCCGGCGATGCCGAGGCCGCCCCGGACCGGGCCGGCCGAAGTCGGGACCGGCGCTTTCGGATCGGGCCTCGGGCCTCCGAGGTACCACGCGGTGTAGGGCGCGGAGACGAGACGATTCGCCACCACCGCCTCGGCGTACCTCAACAGATCGGGCGCGGTCGAGTAACCGCCGCCCGCGGAGCTGCCCCGCGCGGGAAGCGAGTAGATGTTGGCGCGTGTCCTCTTCACGTACCCCACCGCCAGGTTCGGCACGATGGCGTCGAGCTCGAAGGCGTCGGTGTCCGCCATCCCCGCGGGCTTGAAGATGTGATCGCGGACGTAGTCGTGGTAGGTCTGGCCGCTCACCTTCTCGATGATGAGGCCGAGCGTGACATACCCACCGTTCGAGTACGCGGTGGACGTGCCCGGTTCGAAGGCGAGGGGCTTGCTCGCGAACAGGGGAACATAGTCCGCGAGGTTCCGGATCCGGTCCTTGGGGGTCGCCTCGAATTCGCGGCCGAAGAAGTCGCTCAACCCCGATCGCATTTCGATCAGGTGCGCCACCGTGACCTTCGCGGCCGCGTCCGGGTTCGGAAAGTCCGGCAGGAACTTCCCGAGCTTGTCCTCGAGAGATAGCTTGCCGGCTGCGAGCAACTGGGCGATCGCGAGTTTCGTGAAGGTCTTGTTGATCGAACCGAGGTTGAACTTCGTGTCGATCCGGTTCTTCACCTCGAGACTGCGATTGGCGAGGCCCGCGGCTCGCTCCAGAACCGGCTTGCCGTCCTTCGCGATCAGGACCACTCCCGCGAAGCCGTCAGCGATGGCGCGATCCACGATCGCGGTGGCCCCC
>DAORUA010000378.1:0-3867 GCA_035432945.1 Vicinamibacteria bacterium
CGAACTTCGTCGTCTCCTTCGCGCTCAACGCGGTCATCTTCGCCATGATCTACAAACTCATGCCCCGCGCGCGCATCGCCTGGCGCGACGTCGCCATCGGGGCCATGGTCACCGCCCTCCTTCTCGAGACCAGCAAGCTGCTCATCGGTCTCTACCTCGGCCGGACCACGGTGACCTCGGGCTTCGGGGCCGCGGGCTCCCTCGTGCTGTTCCTCATGTGGGTCTATCTCTCCGCACAGATCTTCCTGCTCGGCGCCGAGTTCACCTGGGTCTATTCGCACCAGCGCGGTTCGAGGTCCGAGAGGTTCGAGACCAAGGTCGTGCCGCTCGTCCCCACGCGCGCGGGCGACGCCACGCCCGAGGCCAAGGAGGAAGAGATTCTCAACCCGCGGAAGTCGTACCCGCTCACCGAGAAGTACGCGAAGGCCGCGGCCAAGCAGATCCGGATCGGAGCGAGCGGCGCCACTCGCTTCATGAAGCGCAAGCCCCTGCTCAGCGTCGGCCTCATCGCCGGGGCCGGCGTCCTGGCCGCGCTCCTTCTCAAGGCGTCAGGCACGCCGGCCCGGCGGCCGCGGGATATCGAACCGCCCTGGCCCGACTGACCTGCGCCAGGGCGGTCGAGCCGCGCATTGTAGATAGCGGCCTCCAAAGCCGCGCGCATGTGGGTCTGCCGCCACAAATGCCGAGACCCTGGCGCGGGGACCGGAGCGAGGCGCCGCCGATCGGGGTTCAGCGCAAGTCGTGCTGAAGCTGCGCTTTCCCCTGTTGATCGCGGCTCCGACGGAGTGTGTCCATGCTGCCCGGACCGTGTTCTGGCCCGCTCCTTGCTCCAAGGACCGTGAATATGCATTCGAGCACCCCCATGAAGAGTCTCAGGAAGCGTCGCGTCGTCGCCGTGGCCCTGTCTTCGGCGTTCCTTTCTCTGGCCGCGGAAGCAGGCGTATCGCCCCGGCCCGATTCCCTCCTGAGGCCGAAGGTCGATGCGCGCGTGCTCGGGATGTCCCTCGCACCCGAGCCCGAGGCCATCGACGTCGACCGCATCATCGACGACGCCTCGCGCGAGCACGGGGTGAGCCGCCATCTCATCCGCGCCATCATCGAGACCGAGTCCGAGTTCGATCCGCTCGCGGTGTCGTCTCGCGGCGCGTGCGGCCTGATGCAGCTCATGCCCGTCACGGTCCGGCGGTTTGGCGTTGCCGACTGCTTCGATATGCGGGAGAACGTCGCCGCGGGCACGCGCTTTCTCAAGGTCCTCCTCACCCGGTACCAGGGAAGCATCGTCCTCTCCGTCGCCGCCTACAACGCGGGCGAGGGAGCGGTGGCGCGCCACCGCGGCATTCCTCCGTACGGTCAGACCCGGGCCTACGTTCGCAGGGTGCAGGCCCTGCTGGTCGCGGTGCGCGAGGGCCGCTCCGCGAAGACGCCCGACCGCTCCTGAGAGCACGGCCCGGCGCCCCGACGGTCAAGTAAACTCCCGCCCTCGTTGGGGCGTCGAACCAGGGAACCGCGCGGTCGCGTTTGTCCTCCTTCGGCCGCCACCTCCAAGGCCATGGAATCCCAGCAAAACGCCAACCCGCCTGAGGCCTTGCCCCGGCTCTCGATCGTCCTCCCCGCCTACAACGAGGAGGGCAACATCGAACGCGCGGTGCGCGCGGCCCTCGCGGGAGCCGCGAAGGCGGAGGCGACCTGTGAGGTGCTGGTGGTGAACGACGGCAGCCGCGACGGCACCGCGCGGATCCTCGAAAAGCTCGAGGCCGAGATGGGATCGAGCCTGCGGGTGGTCGACCATCCCGGGAATCTCGGCTACGGCGTCGCCTTGCGCGACGGCTTCCGCGCGAGCCGGGGTGAGCTCGTCTTCTACACCGACTCCGACAACCAATTCGATCTGGGCGAACTCAGGGACTTCATACCGCTCATGAAGGACTACGACGCGGTCCTCGGCTACCGGGTCGACCGACAGGACCCGTGGCTGCGCAAGGTTGTGTCCGGAGGCTTCAATGCTCTCTCCTCGTTCGCGTTCGGCATGAGGGTGCGGGACCTGAACTGCTCGTTCAAGCTCTTCCGGGGCGACCTGATCCGCGCCCTGCCCCTCGACACGCCCGACTTCTTCATCGATACCGAGCTCGTGGCCCGCATCCATCGGGGCGGCTATCGTTACGTGCAGCGGGGCGTGCGTCACTATCCGCGGACCGTCGGCAAGTCCACGGTGCGGCCGAGCGACGTGCCGCGGACGCTGGTCTCGCTCGCGCGCATGTGGGTCCGGCTTCGGCGCGAGCCCCGCGGGATGGAGCGCGCGCGGGGATCCGGCGCGTGAGGGCGCGGCTGGCCGTGGTCGCGCTGGTACTCACCGGCGTGGCGTTTCAGTTTTCGGGTCCCACCATCCTCTCCGCCGCCGACCCGCTCGTTTCACCCGCGACCTTCCGCGACTTCTTCCCCCCGGAGGGAGGCCTGCGCTGGAGCTCGGACCACAGCGCGATCGTGTTCCCCGGTCCCGGGCCGGGTGTTCCCGTCCGGGTGGAGGTGCTTCTCTCGGGGTGGCGGCCGCCGGGTCAGGACGTGCCGCGGGTGGTGCTGACCGCGGGCTCCAGATCGACCACGGTGCATCCCGGTCCCGGGGCGGAGCGGGTGACTCTCGAGACCACGACCTCGGGCTGGTGGAGTTCGGACCTCGAGGTCGATATTCGTTCCGACGTGTTCGAGCCGGGCCGGGGTGATGCGCGGAGACTGGGCATCCGGGTGGAAGAGGCGACCCTCGTCCCTCTCGCTCCGGGCCCCCGCGTGCCCCCGCTCGCCGCCCTGGCCGGGACCGCATTGATCGGCTTGTTGATCGCCTTCGTGCTGGGCCAGGCCGGGGTGGCGGCCCTCGTCGCGGAGTGCGCGGCCCTGGCCGCGATCGCGATTGTGGCGGGACTCCACGCTTTCGCGCGACCCCTCGCCTCCGTGTGGTCGGGGCCGTGCGTGGCGCTCCTGCTCATGACCGCGGTCGCCGCGGGCCTGATGCCGCGTGCGACCCGGGCCCTGGCCGGCGTGGTCGCCGCCTCCCTGAGGGCTCTCGGCGAAGGCCTCGCCCGTCTTCGGGACATTCACGTCGCGACCCTGGCCGTGGCCGGCGCGATCGTCGTGACCCTCGCCTATCGCGCGCCCTCGCGCATCGACATCGACCTCGGGTCCGGACGCGAGGTCGCGGTGGCCCAGGGCTTCGGCTCGTTCGTGGGCAAGGGCGGGGAGAAGGCGCGATGGGCGCCGCGCGGCGCCCGCCTCGATCTCTCCGACTTCGGCGGCGGCGCTTCGTGGAAGATCGAGGCGTCCGCGGCTTTCGAGGGAGCGCCGCGCGAGGTCGCGGTTCTCGGAGCCTCGGGGCGCGAACTGGTGATGCCGCTCCAGGACGCGGCATGGACCACCGCCGCCCTGTCCGCGGCGTCGCCCTTCGGCTGGAGGTCCGGTCTCGTGCTCACCGTTCCCGGCGGGTCCGACCTCCTGCGCATCGACCGGGTGTCGGTCGAGCGCGGAGCCGCGCTTCCGTCCGTGCGCGTGGTGGTCGCGGTGGTGCTGGCCGGCCTGCTCCCTCTCGTCGCCTTCGGGGCGGCCGGTCTGTCGATCGCCGCCGGTCGCGTGGCCGGGGCGTTCGTCATGATCGGGTGCGCCCTGGCCATCGCGAAAGAGCCGCTGGCCGCGATCCCCTTCACGTTCCGATTCCTCGCCATCGTCGCCGCCGCGGCCGCCCTGGCCGCGATCCTGAGGGCCCTGGCCTCGTTCTTCGGGAAAGGCGATCGTCTCGTGCCCGGCCCGGCGGCGATCGCCGCCGCGGTTTCCGGCTGGGCGGCCTGGCTTGCCGCGACCGCTTTCCCCTTCTATCGCGGCGGGCAT
>DAORUA010000379.1:0-3840 GCA_035432945.1 Vicinamibacteria bacterium
AGACCTCGTTGAAGAGCTTCGACACCACCACCGGGGCCCCTGGCCTCACGTTCGTCTTGAGATATTCGACGATGGCCGCCTCGGGACCGGCGGGGGGACCCTGGTCCGCGGCCGGGGACGGGGCGGCGAGGACGAGAGCGAGGACGAAGCTGGAACTGATCATCATTTTTCGCTTGACATCTTCGCACGCCGAGGAGTACTTTCCCTGTGCCCCTCCCGGGGAACGCCGCTCGGGACCCCATCCACCCACACCTCCTACTGGCGTGACAGGCTGGAGAGACAGCCTCTGATCCGCACCGACAATCCCGACCCCCAAAAGGTCGGGTTTTTTGTTTGCGCCTGACGATTCCCGTAGGCTCGGGCAACCGTGACACCCATCGACCCGAACCTGTTCCGCGAGGCGATGTCGCGTTTCGCGAGCGGGGTGACGGTGGTGACCGCGAGTCGCGGAGGGGAACGCTTCGGGCTCACCGCGAGTTCCTTCGTCAGCGTTTCGATGGAGCCGCCCCTGGTGCTGGTCTGCGTCTCGAAAACCCTGCTGGCCCACGACGTCATCGCGGAGTCGGGAGCCTTCGCGGCCAATATCCTGGGCGTCCACCAGCTCGAGGTCGGCCGGCGCTTCGCCGGTCTCATTCCCGAAACCGGCGACCGTTTTTCCGGTCTCGCCTGCGCCGCCCGCGTGACCGGCGCGCCCCTGCTCACCGATTCGCTCGCCTGCCTCGATTGCCGGCTTCATGCCGCTCATCCAGGCGGCGACCACACGATCTTCGTGGGCGCGGTGGTGGACGTGCTTCTCTCCCGGGACGAGCCTCCGCTCCTGTACCACAATCGACTCTGGCGACGCTCGGAGACCATCGAGCCGATCGAGCCCTGAGAGGACTCTTCCCCATGCGCCTTCGTGTCCCCGCCGCTCTCGCCTTCTTCAATGCCTTGGCGCTCGGCTACATCTGGTTCGTCTCCGACCTGATGCGCCAGGTCCAGGTCATGGCCTCGATCGGTCTGCTCGCGCTCAGCGGCCTCCTCCTGTTCGTCTGGTTCGTGCTCCTGTCGGGCGCCCCTGGAAGGGCCCGGCTCGGAGTCGCCGCCGCGGTGGCGCTTATCGGGATCGCGGGCGCGGGTCTGTTCCGGGTTCGCGGCGTGACCGGCGACCTCATGCCCATCGTCGAATACCGGTTCGCGGCGCCGCGGGTTCTGCCCGAGGCCCAATCCCGGCCGGAAGACCGAGCACCCGCGCCCTCCACGACCGACGCGACCCTCGCGGTGTCGCCTGCGCCCCTGGTCGAGGCCGAGACAAAATCGCAACCGGGGACTGCGACCGCGGACTCGAAAGCCACCGCCGCCCTGCCCGCCGGGGAACCGGCCGCGAAGAACCATCAGGACTGGCCGCAGTATCTCGGTCCCGCGCGTTCGGGGGTGGTGCCCGACGCGAACCTCGACACCGATTGGGCGGCGCGGCCTCCGAAGCTCCTTTGGCGTCAACCGGTGGGTGCCGGGTGGGCGGGCTTCGCGGTATCGGGCGAGATCGCGGTCACCCAGGAGCAGCGAGGCGACGAAGAACAGATCCTCGCCTACGACCTCCGCACCGGCCGGCCGCTCTGGAGCCACCGCGACAAGGCGCTTCACGACTCGCCCCTCGGCGGCGTGGGGCCTCGCGGCGTGCCCGCGATCGACGGCGGCCAGGTGTTCGCGCAAGGCGCCACCGGTGTGCTGAACGCCCTCGACCTGCGGACCGGCCGCCGCCTCTGGAGCCGGAACATCCTCAAGGACAACAACGGTGTCGAACCCGAGTGGGGCGTCGCCATTTCTCCGCTCGTCCATGGAGGCCGGGTGATCGTGGCCGCGGGAGGGAAACCCGACAAGGCCCTCGTCGCCTACGACCGCAACACCGGCGAATCGGCATGGACCGCCGGCAGCTCCGGCCTCGCCTACTCCTCTCCGGTGGTCATGACCCTCGGCGGCCGGGAGCAGATCGTCGTGCTCAACAAGGACTCGGCGGCCGGCCATGATCCACAAAGCGGCGCCCTGCTCTGGACCCAGCCGATGCCGGGCGAACAGCCGACCGTGGCCCAGCCGCTCGCGCTCTCCGCGAGCCGCGTGCTCTTCTCGATCGGCTACGGCGTCGGATCGAAGGTGTTCGAGGTGGCGCAGGCCGCGGAGGCGGGGCTCTCGTCGAAGCTCGTCTGGTCGAGCCCGCGGCTGAAGTCGAAGTTCGCGAACATGGTTCTGTTCGAGGGCTCGGTCTACGGCCTCGACGACGGGGTCTTCGTCTGCCTCGATCCGGATACCGGAGAACGCCGCTGGAAGGCCGGCCGATTCGGCCACGGCCAGTTGATCCTGGTGGGGAGGCGCCTCCTCCTGCAGACCGAGCAGGGAGAGGTCCTGATCGTGGAGCCGAACCCCGAACGCCTGATCGAAGTCGCGCGTTTCCAGGCACTCGAGGGCAAGACCTGGAACCCGCCCGCCTTCGCCGCCCCCATCCTCCTCGTCCGCAACGACCTCGAAGCCGCGGCTTACGAACTGCCAGCGCGGCGCTGAGCGAGGGCTACAAGTCGCCGCCCACTCGAATCAGGGACTTGCCGAAAAGCTCCCGGTTCTCGAACTTCCGGTGGAGTTCGGGCACTTCGGCGAGGTCGTAGACGCCGGTGATGCCGGTCTTCCAGCGACCGGTACGAAGGGCCTCGTGGATCGCCGGCTTCTCCGCGCCCTTGGTGGCCGCCATCGCGACGTAGACCACGAAGCCGCGCACCGCGATGGTCTTCGCGTAGAGCTGCCTCGAGATGTCGACGGGCGGGGGGAAGCCGCCGAGTGCGCCGATGTAGATGACCTCGCCGAGGTTTGCCACCGCGTCGTAGTTCTTCGCCGCATCCGGGCCGGCGACCCCGTCGATGATGAGGTCGACGCCCCGGCCGTCGGTGAGCCGCTTCACTTCCGCGACCCAGTCGGTGTCGCGATAGTTGATGACGTGGTGCGCTCCGAAGCCCTTGACGAAGTCGACCTTCGAAGGGGAACAGGTGGTGAAGACGGTGGCCCCGGCCTCGCGCGCGATCTGCGAACCCATGATCGACACCGAACCCGCTCCGGAGTGAAAGAGGACGGACATCCCGGGCTTCACCTTGCCGACGGTGTTCACGAGGTGCCAGGCCGAGTAGGTGCCGGTCTGGTAGATGGTGCCGGTCTGCCAGTCGAAGCCTTCGGGAATCATGGAAAGACGCGCCGCGGTGGCGATCGCGTATTCCGCGTTGCCTCCCCACTCGCCCACCGAGGCGACGCGCTTGCCGACGAGCGAGGCGTCGGCACCCTCCCCCACCTTTTCGACGAGGCCCGAGTACTCGTAGCCCGGTGTGAACGGAAACGTGGGCGCGTTCCAGGCCACGCGCTTGGCGCGCGCGTGGGTATCGAGCGGGTTGAGGTCGGAATAGGCGACCTTGACCCGGGCCTGGCCGGGGCCGGGCTCGGGGGTGGGGATGTCTTTCAGGGTCAGGACTTCGGGGCCGCCGGGAACGTCGGCAACGATCGCGCGCATGTGGGTGTCTCCGCCTTGCAGGAAATTGGGGGGCTGAGTGTACAAGGGTAGGCTCCGGCCATGACAGCGTCATCGACCGAGGAGAAGGGGCGGGCGGCCTTCGAGAAGTTCAGCCGGGGCCTCAAAACCGGCGACTGGAGCGACTTCACCGGCCTCCTCACCGACGACTTCACGTTCTTCTTCCCTCAGGGGAAGTGGCATGGCGAGCATCGTGGGAAGGCAAAAGCCCTCGAGTTCTTCCCCTACGTAACGTCGGTCTTCCCTGGAGGGATCACGGTGGTGTCGCTCGACCGCGTTCACGCATCGGGCGACACGGC
>DAORUA010000380.1:0-3813 GCA_035432945.1 Vicinamibacteria bacterium
GGCCTCGGTCACGGTCTCGTCGCGGCAGCCGATGAACTCGAGAAGCCGGCGCACGAAGCGGCGCTTGCTCTTCGGGTCGATGGTCATCACCGCCCAGTACTGGGTGCCGTCGATCTGGCGGGAATGATTGTGCGCGCGAATGTCCTGGACTTCCTCGCGGCTGAGCATGAGGTAGCGATGACCGCTTTCCTGGTGGGAGATGAAGTCGGCGAAGTCGCTCGCGTGGTTCGTGGCGCACCAGGCCAGCAGCGCCAGGTAGCGCTCGGTGGAGTCGGCCAGGGCGCGGAATTCCGGCCCGCCCAGAAAGTCCGGCAGGTTGCCGCCGTCGCTCAGCTCGACCGTCTTCATGGGTATGAGGCGCTCGAACATACAAGCGGCGTGCCACTCACCATCCACCGCAAGTCCACGCCAATCCCGGGCCTCCCGGGGAGTCCCGGGGGGGAGGTGTCCGACTTTGGGATCCTGGTTCCCGCGGGCGGACGCGCTCAGTCGCCCATGAGCCCGGCCGCGATCTCGTAGGAACGAAGCCGGGTCGCGTGGTCGTAGATGTGGGACACGACGATCAACTCGTCGGCCCGGGTCCGGTCGATGAAGTCGCGCATCTGGCTGGCCACGGTGCCGGCCGAGCCCACGAAGGAAACACGTGGCCGCTGAACCGGATCCGCCGGTTCTCTGAGGTCGGGTTCCCACTCCTTCGAGGGCGGCGGCAGCCGGGTGGGGCGTCCCTCCCTCAGACTCGCGAACGATTGCCGCCCGGACGAAGCCAGGAACCGGGCCTCCTCGTCGGTTTCGGCGGCCACCACGTTCACGCCCAGCATCACGTACGGCTTGTCCAGTCGGTCCGAGGGCCTGAAACCGTCGCGGTACAGGCTCATGGCCTCGAAGAGCAAGGCGGGCGCGAAGTGCGAGGCGAAGGCGAAGGGGAGACCGAGGCCTGCCGCCACCTGCGCGCCGAAGGTGCTGGAGCCGAGGATCCAGATGGGCAGGCTGACTCCGGCGCCGGGGACCGCCTGCACCGCCTGGTCCGGGCGCGCCTCCCGCAGGAACTCCATCAGCTCGATGACGTCGTTCGGGAAGTCGTCGGGGTGGGAGCTCAAGGTACGGCGGAGGGCCCTGGCGGCCGCGCGATCCGTGCCCGGAGCGCGCCCGAGGCCCAGGTCGACCCGGCCGGGGAACAGCGTGGCCAGGGTTCCGAACTGCTCGGCCACCTGCAGCGGCGCCCAGTTGGGGAGCATGATGCCGCCCGCGCCGATCCGGATCCGCGAGGTGGCGGCGCCGACCTGGCCGATCAGCACCGCAGTGGCGGCGCTCGCGATTCCCGGCATGTTGTGGTGCTCGGCCAGCCAGAAGCGCCTGTAGCCCCATCGCTCCGCGTGCTGCGCAAGGTCGAGGGTGTTGCGAAACGCCTGGGCGGCGTTGCCGCCTTCGACGATGGGGGAGAGATCGAGAACCGAGAAGGGAATCATCCGCCGGTGACGCTACCTCGGCCGCCCGGAAAGCGCGCCGGCTCAGACCGTGCTCGCGCGCCCTTCCGCGATCAGGCGGACGAAATCCGTCTCCGTGACCAGTCCGACGAGCTTCTCCTTCTCGACCACGGGCAGGCAGCCCACCTTGTGTTCCATCATGAGCCGCGCCGCGTCGGCCACGGCCATATCCGGGGGTGCGGTGTGGACGAAGTCGGACATGACCTCCTTCACCGCGACCTGGCGCAGCATCTTGTCCTCGGCCCGTCCCCCGAACCCGAGCGCGCGCAGCAGCGCCCCCCGGAACAGGTCGCGCTGGGAGACCACCGCGCACACCCGGGCATCCTCGTCGAGGACGGGCAGGTGCCGGATGCGGGCCTGCTTCATCAGGGTGTCGGCGACCGCGAGCAGGTCATTGCGGCCCACGGTGAGAACGTCGCGGGTCATGATGTCCTTCAGTCGGAGGGCTGCTTGTTCCATGCCTGGGTCTCCACGAGCGGGTGCCGGTTGCGGTCGACACGGCCGAGCATAGCGAGTCGGGGCGGGTGCCGGGGGCTTACGCCTTGCGGAAGGTCAGGACCAGGACGTCCCGGTGCGCCGGGCGGCCCGGGGTGAGGATCTCGATGGGGGTGACGGCGTGTCGCACCCGGTGGTCGTCCAGGAACACCGCGTCCAGGGGCTCGGAGAGAGTGAAGGCGCCGAGCGAGCGCCCGGAGGCGTCGCCGATCGCGGTGACCCCGCCCGCGATCCCCGTTCGCGCAACCAGGCCCACGAACACCCAATCGACGCCGTCGCGATGCATGCCTTCCGGCGTGGGCCTGCCCACCTCGCGGGGGCTGGGCTCGATCCGGAACTGGTGCATTTCGATCTTCCAGGCCACGGTCGACTCGGCCGCTTCCGCCCTGGTGAAGACTTCGACGCACAGCTCCAGGAGCCTTCGGGTGACGGGATGCGCGGCCGTGGGGTCGGTGACGGGCTCGAACCAGCGGTCGACGCCGCCGTTGAGCGGGTTGTACTCGCGGCTCTGGAAGTGCGGCCCGTGCGGCTCCCGGGTGATGACCCCGCGGACGGAAACGAAGCGGGCGAAGCGACGGCGGCGGAACCTCCCGCCGTCGGCCATGTACTCGTCGGTCTCGAGGTGATCCCAGCTACGCGCGAAGGTCGGCCAGTCCGCGAGCGCCGTCTCGCCGGCGAGCGAGCGGAACCGGAGCGCCTCGACGGCGACGAATCCCGGCCCGTCTCCGAGATCTCTGACGATTGACTCGATCGTGATCAACGAACGATAGCGGGCCGGAGACGCGCCCCGGTCCCGCGAGCGGTCGAAAAGCCGGCCTTGCCGTCTAGAAGACGAACTTCGCGCCCAGCTGGATCTGCCGCGGATCGTAGGTCGCGGTAATGCTTCCAAAGGCGGCCGAGCTGCGGTTGCCGTTGGGGGCGCGGAAGTTCGTCTTGTTGAGGATGTTGAACGCCTCGATCCGGAGCTCGAGGCGCTTGCCCTTGAACATCTCGAACGACTTCAGCAGGGCCATGTCGAGCTGATAGATGGAATCGCCGCGCGCGGTGTTGCGCGCCGCGTTGCCGAAGGGCTGGGACGGGTTGGTCGGGACCTGAACGCAGGCAGGGTCGAAGTACCGTGCCACCGTGCGCTGATCCGCGGGCAGGGTCGGCTCGCAGACGATGTTGGGGCGGTAGTTGTTGGCGCCCCGGAAGTCCTGGGCGATGCCGGAGACGACGTAGGCGGCGGCGGGCGTGTACTGGAAGGTGACCGCTTCACCCGCCCACATGTTGTTGATGGCGGCGATCTGCCACCCGCCGAGGATCTTGTTGGACTTGAAGAAGGGGAGCTGCCAGATCACGCTGATCGTGCTGTTCCAGGGCTGATCGAAGGCCGAGGTCGTGTATTCCGCGTCGAGGTTGTTGATGTCCTGGGGCGCCGGGAAGTTCCCGTTGGGGTTCTCGAGAGAGCCGGCCCCGTTGTCCTTCGCCTTGGAAATGGTCAGCGAACTCAGGAAGGTGACGCTTCCGCGGCGCCCTTCGAGGCGCATCTGGAAACTGTTGTAGGCCGACTTGCCGCCGTTGAAGGCGTAGGTGATGTCGCCGTACTCGGGGATCGGGCGGCGCGCGGCGAGGGGAATGGTCCCCGCGGCATTGTTCGGGACGGCCTGGTTGTAGTTGGCGAAGAGCAGGGAGTCCTTCGTCTTGTTGCCGACGTACGCGAGGTCCACCACCACGTTCTTCCAGAGCTCACGCTGAGCGGAGAAGAACCAGCTCTGGATCGAGGTGGTCTTGTTGTCCCGCGGCATGTAGGTGATGTTCGCGACCAGGGGATTGAAGCGGCTGGGATTGGTCA
>DAORUA010000381.1:0-3809 GCA_035432945.1 Vicinamibacteria bacterium
AGGTGGAGATGATCTCGGAGATCACGCCCATCGCGGGCAGGATCATGATGTACACCGCGGGATGCGAGTAGAACCAGAAGAGGTGCTGGAACAGGACGGGGTCGCCGCCCTTCGCGGGATCGAAGAAGCCGAAGCCGAGGGTACGCTCGAGGCCGAGGAGGAAGAGGGTGATGGCCACCACGGGCGTGCCGAGGACCATGACCAGCGAGGTCGCGTAGTGCGCCCACACGAACAGGGGCAGGCGGAACCAGGTGAGGCCGGGCGCGCGCATGCGGTGCACGGTGGCAATGAAGTTGACGCCGGTGAGGATGGACGCGAAACCGGCGATGAAGACGCCCGCCACCGCGATGGTCACCCGCGACTGCGAGTAGGCCGAGGAGTAGGGCGGGTAGAGGGTCCAGCCGGTGTCGAGGCCGCCGGTGAGGACCGCGAACACCGCGAGGGAGGCGCCGATGATGAAGATGTACCAGCTCGCGAGGTTGACGCGCGGGAGGGCGAGGTCCTTGGCCCCGATCATCAGGGGGATCAGGAAGTTCCCGAGCACGGCCGGAACCGCGGGGATGAGGAAGAAGAAGATCATCATCACGCCGTGGGAGGTGAAGGCCTGGTTGTACATCTCCGCGGTCATGAAATCGCCCGCGGGGGTGAGCAGCTCGATGCGGACGAGGGAGGCGAAGAGGCCGCCGATGGTGAAGAAGAGGGTGACGGAGAGGAAGTAGAGGAGCGCGATCCTCTTGTGATCCTTGGTCAGCAGCCAGGACTGGATGGTCGTCTGGTGGGTGAGGTAGTTCTCTTCCTCGAGGTGCGCGGCGGCGGGATTCGGCGTGCTCATGATGCTCTTAGCGTCCCTTGCTTGGGCTCGCGTTGGGTGACGCGCTGGGGTTCGGGGATCCCGGGGGGGTGGAGCCCTCCGGGGGGGCGTCCTTGGGCCGCTCCGCCTTTCCGAGGGTGTCGCGGACGTACGCGAGCAGGGCGTTCACCTGCTCCTCGGAGAGCTGGCTCAGGTAGACGGGCATGAGCGGGTCGAAGCCGTTCACGATCTTCGCGGTGGGGTTCGTGATCGACTCCCGGATGTAGGCGTCGTCCGCCACCACCGTGCCGCCGCCCTTGAGCGTGACCTGCTTGCCGAAGAGGCCTTCGAGCACGGGACCGCGCTGGGCGGACCCGTTGCGATGGCAGGAGATGCAGTTCATCTCCTCGAAGAGGCGCGCGCCCTGCACCGCGGGGGCCAGGCCCGCGTTGGGGCCGGCGAGCCAGCGCTGGTAGGCGTCCTTCTCCATGACGTAGATGGTGCCGCCCATGACCGAGTGATTGGCGCCGCAGTACTCCGCGCAGAAGAGGTGATACTCGCCGGTCTTGGTGGCGTTGAACCAGGTGGTGGTCATGGTGCCCGGGATGGCGTCGCGCTTGATGCGGAACGCGGGCATGGAGAAGGCGTGGATCACGTCCTCGGAGGTGAGGAGGAGCCGGACGTTCACGCCCACCGGGACGTGGAGTTCGTTGATCTCCCTCGCACCGCTCATGTGCTGCACCTTCCACATCCAGCGCTTGCCCACCACGTGAATGGTGATGGCGTCCTTGGGCGGGGTGTAGATCTTGAAGTACAGCTGCACGCCCCATACGAAGAGGACGAGGCAGATCAGGAGCGGGATCACGCTCCAGGCGATTTCGAGCCACGCGGGAGGATGGACCTGGATGGGACGCTCGGCCTCGCTCTTCCGGGCGTACTTCAGGCCGAAGAAGAGGAAGAGGCCCACCACCAGGAGCGTGAAGAAGGCGGTGATCGCCACGAGAAGCGCGTACAGCGCATCGACCTCGACCGCGACGGTCGAAGCTTGCGGCGGGAGCAGCGGGGGGAAGGAGGAGCCCATGGGACTTTTTCTGGTTCGGCCTCAGGCGGGGGTGTGGGATGGAGCCGCTTTGCGCTCGCGGCGAAGACTGAACACGACGAAGGCGGCGAGGGCGATCATGGTGCCCAGCGCGGACAGGCGCAGGGTGCGCATGATGGCCGCTCCATACCGCCCGGTGGCTTCGTTATATTGATAGCAGTAGAGCACGGCGCGATCGACGATGGTGCCGATCCGGCCTTCGGACGCCTCGAGGAGAGCGAACTGGAGGTCGCGCGGGAAGGGCTCGACCCCGGGAAGATAGCGGGCCATCCGGCCGTCCGGAGCCATCAGGAGCACGCCGGTGGCGTGGGCCCACTGCTTCGATTCCTCGTCGTAGTAGTAGCGATATCCCGCGGCGTCGGTGATGCGCTTGATGTTCTCGGCGGTGCCGGTGAGGAAGTGGAAGCCCTCTTCGCTCCCCGACTGGCCGTACGCGTTCGTGATCTTGCGCCTGGCCTTGAGCGAGCCGGGGACGGTGTCGTTCGGATCCATCGAGACGGCGAGGAAGGTGAAGTCGCGACCGACCACGTACTTGGTGCCCTTGAGCGAAGCCACCACACTCTCGAGCTGGAGGGAGCACAGCATCGGGCAGGACTGGTAGTAGAAGACCATGAGGACGGGCCTCCTCGCCGAGGCGCCGGCGAAGTAGGAACCGAGTGCGGCGGTGGCCCCGTTCTCGTCGGTGACCAGCGCATCGAGGGGCAGCGACTGGCCGAGTTTCGGCTCGAAGCCGACCTCGGTCTGCAGGCGCTGCGAGGCCGGCTGAACCGGGCCGTAGGGCCGGGTGAAGCCCGCCTGCTGCGCCTCGGCCCCGAGGGACGCGAGGAGCAGAAGGGACGCGAGAAGGAGGCGTTTCACGGGCGCGCCGCCTTCGCGGGTTCCTTCGGGCTCGGGGCGGGCGCGGGGTCGCCCGACCCGGGCAGGCCGCGCTCGAGAGTGAGCCTCATCGCCTCCCCGATCGGAATCCGATAGATGCCCTTCTCCCGGTCGACAATGCCGTAGGTCGACAGGATCGTCTCCTCCTCCTTGCGGAAGACGGCGAGATCCTTCGGCTCCTGGATCTGGAGCCTGGGCGCGGGTGGCAGCTGCGCCTCCGGGGCCTCGGCCATGGCCGGGCGGGTCGAGGCGTTGTCGCGCCAGGCCTGGAGGCCGCGCAGGATGCCCAGGGAGATGACCGCGGTGAGGATGGTGATGACCGAGATCCAGAAGAGGAACTGGTAGAGCGGACGGACATGGGCGTCCGTCTTCTCGTACTGGATCTCCGGGTTGTGCGCGGGCTTGGAGGGATCAGTGTGCATGGGCGGCAAGCTCCTCCATTTCCTGAACCTGGGGATCGTGTTTCACGAGCAGGGGGGCTCTTTCGAGCTGGCGGGCGAAGAGGTAGAGCCACGCCCCGCCCACCGCCACCGGCATCAGCAGGTCGAAGGGATGCACCGAGAAGTGCTCGTGCTTGAAGATGGGCGCGATGTTCCAGAAGAGGTCGACGAAGCGCAGGCTGAAGAGGAGGCCCGCCACCACGGCCAGGCGGCTCGCGTTCTTCTTGAGCCCGGCGGAGAGCAGGGTGAAGAAGGGAAGGAAGAAGTGCAGGCCGACCAGGAGGAAGGTGAGGGTGCGCCACGAGCCCTTGGACCGATCGAGGTACCAGGTGGTCTCCTCGGGCAGGTTGCCCGACCAGATGATCAGGAACTGCGAGAGGTTCACGTAACCCCACAGCATGACGAAGGCGAAGAGGAACTTGCCGAGGTCGTGGAAGAGGGTGGAGGTGGCCACCCGGCTCAGGGGGGCATGGGTGTAGAGGCGCGAGACCACCATGATGCACACGCACCACGCGGAGAGCGCCTGGCCGACCATGAAGAGGATGCCCCAGATGGTGGAGTACCAGTGCGGGTCGAGGGACATGCCCCAGTCGACGCCCGCGAA
>DAORUA010000382.1:0-3803 GCA_035432945.1 Vicinamibacteria bacterium
CGTGGTCAACCTGGCCGCGCCCGCCGCCCCGCGGACCGGCCGCCCCAACGTGAGGGTGTCCCGGCAGACCTCCGGTTCGAACACGTTTGTGGCCACCCATGACCTCTTCGACTGGGAGACCGGCGCCCGGGCCACCGAGACCATCCCCTTCAGCGTCAACCCGCCGAGGCTGTACGACTCGCTCACCCCCGGGAAGGAGAAGATCTCCCAGCTTCTCCTCATCGCCCTGATCGCGGTCGCCGTCCTCTTCGCCTTCGTCTACCTCCTCGCCCTCGCCTTCGGCGCCGCCCTCGTCCGGTCCATCACCGGCGCCGTCCACGCCCTCTCCGTGGGGACCACGAAACTCCAGCGCGGCGACTTCTCCCACCGCATCATCGTCCGCAGCAAGGACCAGCTCGGCGACCTCGCCCAGTCGTTCAACTCCATGTCCCAGGGCATCGAGGACCTGCTCGAGCAGCAGGGCGAGAAGGAGCGGATGGAGGAGGACCTCCGGGTCGCCCGCAACATCCAGATGAGCCTCCTCCCGCAGGAGTACGTGGAGATCGAGGGGCTGAAGATCGCCGCGGTCTGCCTGCCCGCGAACGAGATGGGCGGGGACTATTACGACCTGCTGCCCCTCTCGAACCATCGCCTCGGCGTCCTGATCGCCGATGTCTCCGGCAAGGGAACGTCGGCCGCCCTCTACATGGCCGAGCTGAAGGGCCTGATCCTCTCGTTGTCGCGAAACCACGGTTCGCCGAAGGACCTCCTCATCGAGTTGAACGAGATCCTCGCGCCCAACCTGGACCGCCGGTCGTTCGTGACCATGACCTACGCGATCGTCGATTCGCAGAAGCGCACGCTGCGGGTCGCCCGCGCCGGCCACAATCCGCTGATCCACTTCGACGGGCGCACCGGGCAGACGCGGCTCCTCTCGCCCCCGGGCCTGGCCCTGGGATTCGACTCGGGCGATCGATTCAAGGCGATCATCCAGGAGGTCGAACTCCCGCTGGTCCACGGCGACACCTTCCTCTTTTTCACCGACGGCATCTCCGAAGCCATGAACGGAGCGTCCGAACTCTTCGGGGAAAGCCGGCTCGCCGACATCCTGAAGCACGCGAGCGAGCTGTCGAGCGACGATCTCAAGGAACGCATCCTCCACGAGGTGAGGGCCTTCGCGGCGGGCGAGAGCCCGCACGACGACATGACTCTCGTCATCGTGAAGGTGGTCTGATTCCGCAGCGAGGTTCCTGACGAATGCTTAGTCTCATCCTGGGAGCGGCCATGGCCCTTCAAACCGCGGATACGATCTTCGTCAACGGGCGCGTCTACGTTCAGAAGGGCCGGTTCGAGACCGCGCTCGCCGTTTCCGGCGACAAGGTCCTGGCCGTGGGCGATGACGCGGCCGTGCGCGCGCTGGCCTCGAACACCACGAAGGTCATCGACCTCAAGGGCCGCCTCCTCACCCCCGGCCTCAACGACGCGCACGTGCACTTCCTCGATGGCGGTTTCGGTCTCCTCTCCGTGGACCTGCGGGACGCGAAAGACGAGGCCGAGTTCGCCCTTCGCATCGGCAGCCATGCCGCCGGACTTCCGAAGGGGACCTGGATCCTGAACGGGAACTGGGACCACGAGCGCTGGAAGAGCCAGGCCCTGCCCACGAAGGCGCTGATCGACGACGTCACGAAAGATCATCCGGTGGCGGTCAACCGTCTCGACGGCCACATGACCCTCGCGAACTCACGGGCCCTGCGCGCGGCCGGCATCGACCGCGAGACGAAGGACCCGTTCGGAGGGACGATCGTACGCGATGCCAAAGGCGACCCGACCGGGGTCCTCAAGGACAACGCCCAGGACCTCCTTTATAAGGTGCTGCCCGATCCCACCCGGGAGATGAACGTGCGTGCGGCCAAGGCGGCGCTCGCCCACGCAGCTTCGCTGGGGGTCACGAGCGTCCAGGACAACTCGTCGATCGACGCCCTCCCCACCTACGAGCAGATCCGCGCCGAGGGTGGCCTGACCGCGCGGTTGAACGTGTGGAGGCCCGCGGGCGCCATGAAGCCGCTCATCGCCGCGGGCGTGCGCTCGGGCCTCGGCGACGACTGGATCCGCATCGGTGCGATCAAGATCCTCTCCGACGGCTCGATGGGCGCCGGCACCGCGGCCTTCTTCGAGCCTTACGCGGACGAGCCGACCACGAGCGGACTGCTTCTCTATCCGGTCGAAGAACTGAACCGGATGATCGACGAGGCGGACGCGGCCGGGTTCCAACTCGCCGTGCACGCGATCGGCGACCGCGCCAACGCGCTGGTCCTCGATGCCTTCGAGAAGGCCGCAGCCGCGCGCGCCCGGCCCGATCGACGTTTCCGGATCGAGCACGCGCAGGTCGTCCGCCGCGCCGATCTGGAGCGGTACGCGAAGCTCAAGGTGGTCGCCTCGATCCAGCCTTCGCACTGCATCGACGACATGCGCTGGGCGCCCAAGCGCATCGGGGTCGAGCGCTGCCGGATGGCCTACAACTTCAAGTCGTTCCTGGACGCCTCGATTCCGGTCGCGTTCGGCACCGACTGGTACGTCGAGCCGCTCGATCCGCGGATCGGCCTCTACGCCGCGGTCACCCGCGAGACCGTGGAGGGAGGTCCGAAGGACGGGTTCCTCCCCGAAGAGCGCATCTCTCTGGCCGCCGCCATCGATCTCTACACCCGCGGTTCCGCGTACGCCGAGTTCGCGGAGGGCCGCAAGGGCACGCTCGAGCCCGGCAAGCTCGCCGACCTCGCGGTCTTCGCGGCGGACCTCTTCAAGCTCGAGCCGCGGAAGATGCTGACGACCCCCGTCGATCTCACCATGGTGGGAGGACGCGTGGTCTTTGAGCGCTCGCCGGGCCAAACGCCGTGACCCTGGACGACAAGACCCGGGCCATTGTCGAGGCGGCGCTCGGCTATGCCTTCAAGGACGCAAGCCTCGCCGAGCAGGCGCTGACCCATCGCAGCCTCCTCGCCGAGCACAAGGCGAAGGCGTCGAACGAGCCGCTCGAGTTCCTGGGGGATGCCGTGCTCGGCTTCGTGATCGCGGAGATGCTCCACCGGCGCGACCCGCTGGGAGCGGAGGGAGACAAGACCCGCATCCGCGCCCGCCTGGTCTCGACCCCTACCCTGGTCGGCATCGGAAGGTCCTTCGACGTCGGCTCATTAATAAGGATGAGCGCGGGTGAGGAGAAGAACGACGGCCGGACCCACGAGAAGGTCCAGGAAGACGCGGTCGAGGCTCTCATCGCGGCGGTGTACCTCGACGGCGGCATCGAAGCGGCGCGGGCGGTGGTCGCCCGCCTGTTCGAGCCCCGCCTCAATGAGGGCTCGCTTGCCAGCAAGGACGCCAAGGGCGCTCTTCAGGAGTTTCTGCAGGCCCGCGGGCTCGACCTGCCGACCTACGAGATCGAGTCGCTCGAAGGACCGCAGCATCGCCAGCGGCATCGGGTGGTGTGCAACGTCGGCGGGGAAGTACTCGGTCGGGGCGCAGGGGCGTCGAGGAAGAAGGCGGAACTGGTCGCGGCGGAGCAGGCCCTCGCGGTGCTGAAGGGGCGGACCGCCGGCGCCTGACCCGGCCAGCGCACAAGCCGATCGGACACGGTCCTGAGGACGTGACGTTCGAGAGAAACCCGGGTCGTCATCGCGACGAGCCCAGCGAAGGACGAAGCGAGGAAGCGATCTCGCAGGCCTGGTGGTGGTGCCCCGCGGGGCTTACCGGGTTGCGAGCGCCGCGCGGCTTTGGTGGGCCGGGGCCGACATTGCGCCCACGTCGGGGGCGCTGCGGGGTTCGCGCTGCGG
>DAORUA010000383.1:0-3790 GCA_035432945.1 Vicinamibacteria bacterium
CGTTCGGGTACATGGCGGTCGAGGGATGGTCCTTCTTCGACTCGCTCTACATGACCGTCATCACCCTCACCAGCGTCGGCTACCGCGAGGTCCACCCACTCACTCCCGAGGGCCAGGTCTTCACCATGGGCCTGCTCCTCACCGGCGTCTTCTCTTTGTTTTTCGCGGCCACCTCGGCCATCCGTTCGATCGTGGACGGGGAACTGACCGGTCAAATCGCCAGGAACCGTATGGAAAAGAAACTGCACTCGCTCAAGGATCACATCATCATCTGCGGCTACGGGCGCATGGGCGGGATGGTGGCCCAGGAGTTCGCCCTGCAGTCGATCCCCTTCGTGGTGATCGAACGCAACGATCATCTCCTCGCCGACTTCAAGGCCGAGCACGGCGTGGCTCTCGCGGGCGACGCCACCCACGACGAGACGCTGCGCCGCACCGGCATCGATCGGGCCCGGACGCTCGTGACCCTCGCCGCCTCCGACGCCGACAACCTCTTCATCACCATGAGCGCGCGCCTGATGTCCGACCGCGTCTTCATCGTGGCCCGCGCCGAGGACGAAGGCGCGGAGAAGAAACTCATGAAAGCGGGGGCGAGCCGCGTCATCTCACCCTACGTGATCGGCGGCCAGCGCGTGGCCCAGGCGGTCCTGCGCCCGAGCGTCGTCGACTTCATCGAGCTCGCGACCCGCTCCGACTACATGGCCCTGCAGATCGAAGAAACGGAAGTCCACAAGGGCAGCGTCCTGTGCGGCCAGCCGTTGCGGGACACCGGCCTGCGTCAGGACCTCGGCCTGATCGTAGTCGCCATCAAGCGCCCCGACGGCCGCATGCTCTTCAACCAGGCGCCCGAAGCGGAGATCGTCGAAGGCGACACCCTCATCACCCTCGGCCCCAAGAACCAGCAGGATCAACTGAGGACGCTCGCGGGCTGAGGCTGCGCCCTTCAACTCACCCACCAGCCTTGAGCGAACTGGCCGGCGAGGAAGCTCAGGAAGAGGGTCGAGGCGGCGAACCACAGGGTCCCGAACACCGGGTGCGCGGTGCGGGGGGCGAGCCAGATGAAGGCGGGGAAGAGAACGAGGACGAGGCGCGGGAGGCTCACCCAGAAGCCCTGGGCGGTGAAGATGAGGACCTGGCCGATGGTCCAGGCCGCGTAGGACGGGCGCTGCCGGAACAGGGCGATGACGCAGGCGGCGAGGAAGAAAGGGATGCAGACGGCCTGCAACACTCCGTTCATGGTCCCGTTGGAGCCCCCGAAGGAGGCGAGGTTCCAGACGTTCATCGCGCCCTCCCAGGGCGAGGCGAAAGTCCGATAGAACGAGACGCGCTGCACGGTCAGGAAGGCCAGCGGGTCCCCGGCGGTGGCGTAGTTGATCCACAGGTAGACCGCGATGCCGACGCCCACGCTGAGCGCGGCCAGAACCCGCCAGACCCGCCCCTTCGAGGACTCGCCCCACGCCTCGAAGAGAAGGGCGGGAGCGAGGACGAAGGCGTTGATGCGGGTGAGGCCGGCCAGGACGCCGAAGACCGCCACCGCCTTCCAGTTCCCGCGCCTCGCTGCGAGGAACGCGCCCAGGACGGTGGTGAGGAACAGGCCCTCGGTGTAGACGATGTGGATGAAGAAGCTGGTCGGAAAGAGCAGCAGCACCAGCATGGCGCGGAAAGCGTTCTCCTCGTCGAGGTCGCAGCGCGCGAGCCGGTACATCAGGAGTCCGGGCAGGAACGAGATCAGCGTGGCCACCAGCACCCCGCCGCTCATCAGCGACCCGGTGACCCATGAGGCGGCCCGGATCAGCATGGGCAGGAGCGGGGGCAGGACCAGGGTCGTGCCCTCGCCCGGCGCCTTGTACCCGTTCTGGGCGACGTCGAAGTAGTGCCGCGAGTCCCATTGGTGCCAGATCCCAAGGATCTGCGCGGTGGTGCGGAACGGTTTGTCGAGCCGGACCTCCGCGACGACCACCCCCAGGAACATGAGAAGCGCCTTCAGCCCGAGACAGATGAGCAGCGACTCGCGCACCCATGGACGCGGACGCGTGAGCGGCGGCGCGGGGGCGAGAGGCGGTGGGATCGGGGGTTCTTCCATGACGACGAGCCGGAACGATAGACGAAGCATTCGGCCATCCGGCGGGGCGTGCTAGTTTCGTCGCGCCGTGAAATCAGGGTCTTCGCGCCTCGTCGCTCCTCTGGCCGCCGCCGCCGGCCTGTGCCTGGGCCTGGCTTCGTGCGGGGGCAGCTCGTCCCCCGCCCCTCCCGCCGGTCCCTCCACTCCGAGCGGCTCGTGCGCCTCGGGAACGATCGTTCCGGGAACGCCCGGCCTCGTCGCCACCCGCGTGGTCGCGGGCCTCAGCTCGCCCCTCGATCTCCAGTCGGCGCCGAGCGACCGCACCCGCCTCTTCGTGGTCGAGCAGGCCGGACGCATCCGGGTGGTGCGGGCGGGCGCCCTGGTGCCGGCGCCGTTTCTCGACATCTCCGCGCGCATCTCCTCGGGCGGCGAACGCGGCCTGCTCGGGCTCGCCTTCCATCCGCAGTACGGCAGCAACGGCCGGTTCTTCGTGAACTACACCGATCGCAGCGGCGACACGCATATCTCCGAGTTCCGCGCTCCCACCCCCTCAGGCGACAGCGCCGATGCCGCGAGCGAGCGCGAGCTGATGTTCGTGCGCCAGCCCTTCTCGAATCACAATGGCGGCGGCCTCGCCTTCGGACCCGACGGATTCCTCTACATCGGCCTCGGCGACGGCGGTTCCGGCGGCGATCCCCAGGGCAACGCCCAGAACCTCGGCACCCGCCTCGGCAAGATGCTCCGCATCGATGTCAATGGCGCGACCCCCTTCGCGGTCCCGCCCGACAACCCCTTCGTAGGACGCGCGGGCTCGCTGCCGGAGATATGGGCCTACGGCCTGCGGAATCCCTGGCGCTTCTCGTTCGACCGGGCGACCGGCGACCTCTACATCGGCGACGTCGGTCAGGGCGCGCTCGAGGAGATCGACGTGGGCCTCGCCTCGCGGCGCGGGGCAGAGAACTACGGCTGGAACACCATGGAGGGCTCGCGCTGTTACAGCCCGTCGAGCAACTGCAACATGTCGGGCCTGACTCTCCCGGTCACGGACTACGGCCGCGGAGACGGCTTCTCGGTCACGGGCGGTGTCGTCTACCGCGGCTGCCGGATGCCCGGTTACGCGGGCCAGTACTTCTACGCCGATTACGGCAGCGGGATGATCCGTTCGTTCCGTCTCGACGCCTCTCGCGCGACCGACCCGCGCGACTGGACCGCGGCGCTCAGCGGCGCGACCCGGGCGATCCGGAATCCCAGCTCGTTCGGCGTCGACGCCGACGGCGAGATCTACATCGTCGACTACGATGGCGAGGTCTATCGCATCGATCCGGCAGGGTCGTGAGGACGAAGTGATGGTGAAGAACTGGCAATCCCTGGGCGCGCTCTCGCAGTCGCATCCGTGGCACGGCGTGCCCATCGGCAAGGACGCGCCGAACGCGGTGACCGCGTACATCGAGATCGTGCCCACCGATACGGTGAAGTACGAACTGGACAAGTTCACCGGCCTGCTCCGGGTCGACCGGCCGCAGAAGTACTCGAACTTCTGCCCGAGCCTGTACGGCCTGGTGCCGCAGACCCTGTGCGCCGACCGGGTGGCCGCGCTCTCCGCCGAGCGGACCGGTCATCCCCACATCGTGGGCGACGCGGACCCGCTCGACATCTGCGTCCTCACCGAACGCTCGATCTCCCACGGCAACATCCTGGTGCGCGCGATCCCCATCGGCGGGATGCGCA
>DAORUA010000384.1:0-3782 GCA_035432945.1 Vicinamibacteria bacterium
CGTCATGAAGAGTTCCGATCTCGCAGCACCGTACATGCTCGTAGCTTCGCCCCTCATGAATGATCCGAAGTTCGCGCGGACCGTCATGGTGATCGGTCATCACGACAAGACCGGCGCATTGGGCTGGGTCGTGAACCGCGTTCTGGATGTGAGCGTTCAGGATGTCCTTCCTGACCGTCTTTCTTCAGGACTTCATCCCGACACTCCACTCCGTCTCGGCGGTCCGGTGGGCGCCACCGGCCTCACCGTGCTCCTTCGAGACCCCCTGAGCGAGGACGCCACGGAGGTGGCCCCCGGCCTGTTCGCCTGCGGGAACGCCAGCATTCTCCCCATCGCGTTCTCCGAGCCGCCCGGCGGCGAGGTGGCGGAAGCGATCCTGGTCATCGGCTACGCCGGCTGGGCCGCCAAGCAGCTCGACCGCGAGATCACCGATGGCTGGTGGTTCGTGCTCGGCTACGACCCCGAGCTCGCCTTCACCCACGCCGCGGCCGACTTGTGGGACGCGTCGATGGAAAGACTCGGTCTCGGCGCCGCCACCGCGTTTGGAAGGTCAGAGCAGATTCACTGACGGATCGACACGGGACTGACCGGAGGCGCTTCCGGCGCTTCATCGGCGAAGCGCACCCGCACCTTCATCCCCGCCGCGTCGTCGTAGTGCGAGAGCAGGAAGTTCCGCACGAAGTCTTCCGTGGTCTTTCTACCCGTCTCTCGCACGAGAGGCAGATGGGCCCGGGCGCGGTCGGTGAGCAGCCCGGCGAGGCCCGTCTGCAGCGCCTTCCGCACCGCCTCCTCATCGCGCAGGACCGAGCCCTGCTTCGTTTCGAAGACCAGCGTGGACGGGTCGAGCGCCGGGGTGGAGAACTCGGGCGCGGGAGCCAGCACCTCGACGGTCTGTCCCTCGAGCTTCAGGTCCCACCGCTTCTGCAGGTCGAGGACGTAGGTGTAGACCACCGCGCCCCGCGCCTCGACCACCACGTCGGGAAGAGGGATGGCGCCCCAGGCGAGCGACGTCGAGTCCTTCCGCTCGAACGACTCGAGCTGCTTGAGCTCGGCAAACTGGAAGCGCGAGGTGCCGTGGACCTGCGCGCCGTAGCTGCGCAGTGTCGTCTCCACCTCCCCGGTGCGGAATCCGTCGGCCATGTGGCGGACCGCGATGAGGGCGCTCTCCGCGGTTCCCCCGAGGCTCCGCACCCGCTGCATCGCGGACCGGATCAGGAGGATGGGGAGGACAAGGCAGGCGATGATCAGGAACACCATCGCGATGGCCCATCCGCCCCCGCGGCTCCTGCGTTCGGGCGGGCGAGGGGCGGGCGTCTCGCTCACGCGAACCGGCCGTTCTTGAAGTCCTCGAAGGCCTGGTGGATTTCCTCGCGGGTGTTCATGACGAACGGACCATACCTCGCGATCGGCTCGTTCAACGGGCGGGCGGCGATGCACAGGAACCGGAAGCCCTCGTCCCCGGCCTGGGCCGCGATCCGGTCGCCCTTCGACAGGACTCCGAGCGTCTTCGGCGCGAGAGGAGCGGCGCCCACCGTGCCCCGGCCCTGGTAGGCGTAGACGAAAGAGGTGTGGTCCGCGGGGATCCCGGTGTCGAACCGCCCGGCCGCGTCGAGGCGGACGTCGAGATAGACCGGGTCGGTGACGATGCCCTGGACGGGACCGGTCGTGCCCATGAAGGTCCCGGCGATCACGCGCACCGAGCCGCCCTCGATCTTCACCTCGGGAATCGCGGAAGGTTCGATGTCCTGGTAGCGCGGCGCGGTCATCTTGCTCTTCGCGGGGAGATTGACCCAGAGCTGGAAGCCCCACATGAGGCCGTCTTCCTGCTTCGGCGTCTCGGAATGGATGATGCCGCGTCCGGCGGTCATCCATTGCGCTCCGCCCCCGGTGAGGAGACCGCGATTGCCGGCGTGATCCGCGTGCTCCATCTTTCCCGCCAGCATGTAGGTGACGGTTTCGAAACCGCGGTGGGGGTGATCGGGGAAGCCCGCGATGTAGTCGTTCGGGTCGTCGGAACGGAATTCGTCGAGGAGGAGGAACGGGTCGAGGTGGTCGAGCTCCGCGTTCGCGATGGCGCGGCTCAGGCGGACGCCCGCTCCGTCGGAGGTCGCCACCGCCTGGACGGTCCTTTCGATGGTGCGATCGGTCATGCCGTTAGTTTGACCGAAGGGGCCCGCTCGGGATGAGCCGGCGGAGCGGCGGGCTCAGGGCCGCGGCAGGGGCGTGGGCAGATCCGCGACCACCCAGGCCAGGAAGGCGATGGCGGCCGCGTTGTCGGCCATGTCCTTCGGATCGATCTTGTCCACGGTGTCGGCGGCGGTGTGATGGAGCAGGAAGTACTTCGAGCCCTCCACCTCCAGGCTCGCGGAGGGGATCTTCCCGGCCGCGACCGCGGGACCGATGTCGGCGCCGCCGCCCTGGGCGGCGATGGCGTCGGCGCCGAGGGGCTTGAGCAGCGAGGCGATCTCGGTGAGAGTTTTCCTCGCCGCGTCCGAACCGGTGAAGCCGAAACCCCGGGGACGGAACACGCCGGAGTCCGACTCCAGGGCGAGAACATGTTTGGCGAGTTCCGCCTTGTGGGCGTCGCGATAGCCGTCGCCGCCGGCTCCCCCGTTCTCCTCGTTGGTGAAGAGAACCACGCGAATGGTCCGCTTCGGCTTCAGGCCGAGGGTCTTGAGGAGCCGCAGGGCCTCCCAGGTGACGACACAACCGGCGCCGTCGTCCATGGCCCCGGTCCCCGGATCCCACGAGTCGATGTGGCCGCCCAGGAGGACGATCTCCTCGGGCTTCTCGGTGCCGCGCAGTTCGCCCACCAGATTGGCGGAAGGGGCGTCGTCGAGGAAATGCGCGTCCATCCTGAGACGCAGCGTGATCTTCTGGCCGCGCTTCGCCATCCGGTCGAAGCGGTCCGCGTCCTCGGTGGGGATCGCGGCGGTCGGGATCTTGGGAATGCCCTCCGCGTAACCCATGCCGCCGGTGTGGGGCGTCCTCAACCCGGGCGGGCCGACCGCGCGCACGAGGGCCGCCACCGCTCCGACCTTCGCGGCCGCCGAAGCGCCGGCGCCGCGATAGCGCACGGTCTCGCCGTAGTTCGTGTAAGGGACGTTGAAGAGAACGATCCGTCCGCGCGCCTCGTCCTTGCGGGCGGTGAGATCGTCGAAGCTCTTCACCACGATCAGTTCGCCGACCACGCCTTCCGGCCGCGTGCTGACGCTGCCGCCGAGGCCGAGGATCGGAACCTTGTTCGGGAAGGGCTCGAGGATCTCCAGGCTCTCGTCGCCGCGGATCCACTGCGGGACCATCACCGGCTCGAGGCGGATGTTCTCGAGCCCGTCCTTCTTCATCTCGGCTTCGGCCCAGCGCAGGGTCGCATCGAGGTTGGGGGAGCCGGAGAGGCGCGGGCCGAAGGTGTCGGTCATGAAGGCGAGGCGGTCCCACGCGAAATTGCCGCCCGCGTCCTTCGCGGTCGCGATGATCCGGTCGGCGACCGGGCGGTAGGGGGCGAGCCACGCGGGGGCAGGAGCCTCGACGGTGCGGGCTCCCGCTTTCTTCGTCTGCGCCCAGGCGGGGCTGCCGAGAGCGAAGGCGGCGATAAGAAACGAACAGGCAACTCGGCGCACGGGGATCTCCTCAGTGATGAATGGCGAACGGAAAGCCGGCCGAGTCTAGGTCTTTTTGGGAAGCCGCGGACCCGTCAGTATGAACGCCATCCACGCCCAGGCCAGGGCGGAGAGCGAGAAGCCGGCCAGGAGCCCGGGAGTCTGATATTCGAACTCGACCCG